>JBGPTS010000081.1:0-15284 GCA_041490745.1 Binatia bacterium
ACGTCCTTCGGCTCCATGCCGTATTGCCTCAGCGCCTGAATGATGAAGTAATGCGAGTTGCTCCCGAGCCGGGTCAATCCAATCTTCTTGCCCTTGAGATCCTCGGGCCTTTTGATCTCGGACCGGCCCAGGATGCTGTGGGTCAGCGTGTTCTTGGCGCTGCCGATGAATACGAGGTCGGTCACTCCTTGCGCGAAGGCGCGTACGATCGCTTCGCCTCCGGTGATGGCGACCTGCCCGTCGCCGCCGAGCATCGCAGCGGTCACGAGCGTAGCGGAGGAAATGTAGACCAACTGAAAGTCCAGATCGTATTTCCGAAACAGCCCGGCCTCCTCGGCGATCCACGGCATCGCTTGGGACATCGTCCGGGCCGAGTGAATGCCGGTTAGTTTGTCTGCGGCTGCTGCGGCGCGAGGGGGAAATCCCAGGGCGAGAAGCACGGCCGCGCTGCAAAACGAATTCACAAGGCGCAGTTTCATGCGGCAAGCCTACTGCGACCGGCATCACGGAACAAGTTCCAACCGGATCGGCGCCAGGCGATTCCTGTCTCGCCGCCAAATACTCCCTTGACGATCGCTGCATGCCGGTGGTACTAGGAGCCAGGTTTCGGCCGTTAACTCAATTCATTTCGGGAGGATAGTTATGAGAAAAAAATTAATTCTTTCATTTGCCGTGACGATGGCGATCGCGTTCCTCTTGGTCGCGGGTTCCGTACGGGCAAACGACGTGGCCGCATTAACCGGCCAGGTAAGCTCGCAAAAAGAAGGACCGATGGAAGGGGTGGTGATCGGCGCGAAACAAGAAGGCTCGACGATCACCGTCAACGTCACGAGCGACGACAAGGGCCGGTTCAGCTTCCCCGCGGCGAAACTTTCTCCGGGCCGCTACGCGCTCAAAGTCCGCGCCGCAGGTTATGATCTCGATGAACCCAAGGCGGTGGACGTTGCGGCGGGCAAAGTCACGACGGCCGACATCAAGCTCAAGCCGGCGAAAGATCTCTCCGCGCAGCTGAGCGACGCGGACTGGCTCTTGAGCATTCCCGGAACGGAGGAGCAGAAAAATTTTCTCCTCGGCTGCAACGGCTGTCACACGCTGGAGCGCGTCGTCAAAACCAATAAAAGCGGGGACGAATGGGTGCAGGTGTTCCGCCGCATGTCGCTCTACGCCCCCGGCAGCGTGCCGCTACGCCCGCAGATGACCGTCGGCGGGGTCCAGCGCGACCGCACGCGCGGTTTCGATCCGAAAATCATCGGCGACTGGCTCGCGAGCGTGAACCAGGCTTACGCGGAAAAGAAACTGTCGTTGGAGACCTTGCCGCGCCCGAAAGGCAAAGCCACGCGCGTGATCGTCACCGAATACGATCTGCCGCGCCCGCTGGCGATGCCGCACGACGTCGTCGTCGATTCTGCGGGCGCCGTCTGGTATTCCGATTTCGGCGATCAGTTCATGGGCAAGCTCGATCCGAAGAGCGGGAAAGTCACTGAGTTTCCCATTCCCGTTCTGAAGAAGGGCTTCCCGATGGGCACGCTCGATCTCCAGCTCGATAAAGAAGAGAACCTCTGGGTCTCTCTCATGTACCAGGGCGGCATCGCGAAGTTCGACAAAAAGGCCGAAAAGTTCCAAGTCTATCCGGTTCCGAAAGAATGGCAGGGCGATCACACGCAGCAATCGATGGTGAGCCCGTCGAATTCCCACGTTGACGGCAAGGTGTGGACGAACAACCAGGATACGCACGCGATTTATCGCCTGGATGTCGCCACCGGACAGTATGAGAACCTGGGCGAGTTTCCAATCCCCGGCGCCAATCGATCCATCAACGCGTACGGCATCCCGTCGGATCGTGAGAACAACCTTTATCTGCTCGAGTTCGGCGCGAACAACATCGGCAGGATCGACGCGAAGACCAAAGAGTTCAAGGTCTACACGACCGTGACCGCCGGCTCGCGCCCGCGCCGCGGCAGATTCGACGAACAAGGCCGGCTGTGGTTCGCCGAGTACGGCGCCAACGGCGTCGGCATGCTCGACCCGAAAAGCGGGAAGATCCAGGAGTGGGTCGTGCCGATACCATGGAGCGCGCCGTACCACGTCGTGCCGGATAAAAACGGCGAAATCTGGGTGGGGTCGATGTGGACCGATCGCGTGACGCGGCTCAATCCCAAGACGAGTGAATTCACCGACTACTTGTTGCCGCGCGAGACCAACATCCGGCGCGTGTTCGTGGACAACTCGACGACGCCGGTCACGTTCTGGGTCGGCAGTAATCATGGGGCGTCCGTTCTGAAATTGGAGCCGTTGGAGTAGACGCCGGCCATAAAGGTCCAGCTACCATAGCCTGCCGATGGCAGGCGTTAAGATGGTCGCGCTAGGTCCGATAGCGGAACGCCCGCCAGTGGCGGGCTATGGCGTCAACGTACTGAAGTAAGTACGCCTCCGCTCGCGGACCGTCGCGCGCCTTGTAGCTGGGACCTTTCTGACCGGCTTATGTCGCGGGAGCGGTTTGTCATCCTGAACGAAGTGAAGGATCTCTCCGGAAAACGGATTGAATGATCGTCGTTCTCCTCATCCTCCACGCGCTGCTTGCCGTAACGCTGCTCGGCGCGATCACGCATCAGACGCTGAGCGTCTGGCTGCCGGCGCGAACCCAGGCGGAGTCGTTCGTCGCCCGTGTGCGGGCCGTGACTCCGGCGTCCTACGCCAACGCAATCGTCGTTTTGTATCTCGCCACGGCGACCCTCGGCGCGATCATCTATCCCTCGTACCGGCTCAACGTCCGCATCGTGCTCGAGCAGTTGCAGCTTTACGCGGCCAACGGCGCGTTCGAGCTGAAAGAGCATTTTGTCGCCGTCGGCCTCGGCATGCTGCCGGCCTACTGGTACTTCTGGCGCCGGCCGCTCGCCGCCGATCACGCGCGCACCCGCGCGGTGCTCACCGCCGTGCTCGCGTTCGTGGTGTGGTGGAGCTTTATCGTCGGCCACGTGCTCAACAACATCAGGGGATTCGAGACGTGAGTTTCACGCGCTCATTCCCGACGTTTGTGATCGCGCTCGCCGCGGCGTACGCGGTGCTGTACGTGATCTCGATCGAGTACAATCTCGCGCTCTTCACTTATCATCCGGCGACCGAGGAGTTTTATTTTCTCGTCAAGCCGGCGTCGGACCAGCCGGCGATGTTCTGGTACGGCTGGCTCGCGACTTCCGCATTGGGCGGGCTGGCAATTGCGGCGCTGGCCGCGTCGCTCCCGGAAAAATTTGCCAGCCGCATTTCATCCGGCTGGTCGTGGATCGTGCCGCTGGCCGTGATGCTCGTCTTCGTCTATATTCTGAGAGGCTATTTTACGAAATGAAACGCAGCGCTCTGGGGAAGACAATGAAAGTTCCGATGGCAAGCGCGCCCTTTGCGGCGGCGGCCGTACTCGGCCTCGCGCTCGCGATCTCGGGCCTCGCATGGGCCGGCGGCAGCTCCGACGAGCCGGACATCCACGAAGACAGCGGGCCGCGCTATTTCGGCTTCGTCAAGGAGACCGGAGGCAAAGTCATTCCCGACGCGAAAGTCACGGCGGAGATCAAGGGACTCGGCGCAGTGATCGCCCGCACCGACGCGACCGGGAGTTATAAGCTTCCCGGATTCGGCACACGTATTTCGCCCAACGACGTGACCATCTCTTGCACCAAGGACGGCTACAAGCAGACCCGGACGGTAAGGCGACCGCCGCCGGCCAAAAAACCGGTGACCGCGATCGAGACCGAATGTACGATGCAGCGCGCGGGCGCGAAATAGCGCGGGCATGCGGCGATTACGCTTCGCGCGCAACGGCAAAAATTTCGTTTTCGTTCTCCTGCTTCCGCTCGCTTCGGTTCCCGCGATTCTCCCCGCCGCCGCTGCGCCGAATTTGATTCCGCTCCGCTATTGTCAGGCTTATTCCGCGATGCGGTCGATTTTTTCCCTGCCGATTTCCGTCGGCGATCGCGAGGGGTTTTTTCGCCGCGAAGGACTGGACTTCCGCGTCGTTGTTCCCATTCCCGGCGGCTCGGACAAGATGATCGACGCGCTCCACGACGACACTTGCGACGCGACGCACGTCGCGACGCCGTTTCTGATCCGCGCCGCGCTCGCGGGCTCGGACGCCCTCGCGATCGCCGCGGAGTTCGACAACCCGATCTACAGTCTTGTCGCCAAGCCCGAAATTAAAAGTTTTGACGATCTCAAAGGCAAGCTCGTGGGTCTCGCGGACGAGGCCGGCTCGATCACGATCTCGACGCGCAAGCTGCTCGCGCTGCACGGCCTTCGCGACGGGGATTTTCGCGTGAAAATCATCGAGGGAACTCCGGCGCGCGCCGCCTGCTTGAAGCGCGGCGAGTGCATAGCGGTGCCCCTGGGTCAGCCGCAGGATCTCGTTGCGCTCGGCGAAGGTTACCGGCTGCTCGGCGATTCGACGGAAGTCGTGCGCGCATTTCTCTACACCGTCACCGCGGCCCGGCGGTCGTGGGCGGAAGCCCATAAAAATGCGCTGATCCGCTATGTGCGCGGCCTTGCCGCGGCGTTCAAATTCATTCGCGATCCGGCCAAGCGCGCCGCGGTGGTGAAGACGATCGTGGAGACGACCGATGCCTCATCGGCGATCGCCGAACAGACGCTTAAACTGTTTTTCGAGCCGGAAAAAAAAGTCTTGCCCAATCAAGGAGAAATCGACATGAAAGGGCTGGCTCAGGCGATCGCATTCATGGCCGAGGCCGGGGCGCTCAAGCCGCCGCTTCCGCCGGCGGAACGCTTTATCGATCTGCAATACTTGCACGCTGCGGGGATTCAATAGCGGCGGGCCGATAAAAATCGCCAAACATAGTTTGTCACAACTCGCCATACTAGGCGTACGACAAAAGTACGCCTGCGTCGGCTCCGGGTTCGCGCCTTGTTATGCTTGTTTCTCGGCCCGCCGTCCGCTCAGTCTGTACAAGCGAGTCGCCTGAAGAGAATCTTGCGGTCGGCTCGGCGCTCGCGCCATAGCCCGCTACTGGCGGGCGTGTCCATGAGAATGCTCGTTTCTTGAACCGCCGCGCAAAATGCGTCCGGTTGCTTTTCCGCGGGTCCAAGCTTACGCTGATAAAAACGCAGAGAACCGACCAGCATGTTTCCCTACCGAGACGAAAACGAAACGCAGCGTACGGCCGTTGTCACGGCGGCGATCATCGGCATCAACGTCCTTGTCTGGTTCCTCGTGCAAGGCGGCGGCAGCGAATTGCCTTTGGCACGGTCGGTCTGCGATCTCGGACTCATTCCCGGCGAGCTGACCGCTTCGGTCGCGCCCGGCACGCGATTCCCGATGGGCGAAGGCCTCGCCTGTGTCATCGAGCCCGGCCGCCAGCTCTCGCACGTATTCACCCACATGTTCCTGCACGGTTCGTGGATGCATCTCCTCGGCAACATGTGGTTCCTCTGGCTCTTCGGCAACAACATCGAAGATTCGATGGGACGCCTGCGCTTCGTCGTCTTCTACCTTATCTGCGGTCTCGCCGCCGCGCTGGGACAGATCGTCGCGGAACCCGGCGCGACGGCGCCGATGGTCGGCGCGTCGGGAGCGATCAGCGGCGTCATGGGCGCTTACCTCCTGCTCTATCCGAACGTGCGCGTTTTCACGCTGGTGCCGCTCGGCTTCTTTATCACTTCGATGGCGCTGCCCGCGTGGGTGATGCTCGGCTACTGGTTCGTGATCCAATTTTTCAGCGGCGTGGTTTCGATCGGCGGGCATATGGGCGGCGTCGCCTTCTGGGCGCACGTCGGCGGCTTTGTCGCGGGCCTCGCCCTGATCAAACTTTTTGCGCGGTCGGATTACATCGCGGAGCGTCAGGCGCAACGCTGGCGTCCCGAGCGCGTCGTCGGCGGCTGGTGACCGGCGGCGGGCCGATAAACTTCGCCTAACTTCGTTGCTCACTCCTCGCCTTCCTCGGCGTACGACAAAAGTACGCCTGCGTCGGCTCCGGGTTCGCGCCTCGTTATGCTCGTTTCTCGGCCCGCCGCTGAGACTTTTCTGATTCATCGTTACCGCCGTCATTCTTCCAATTCATTGCAGTTGTTCCCGCCCGACGGTTTCTCTCACCGTGAATGCCAGCAGCATCGCCGTCGCAAAAGAACAGAAAGCGAAAAAAGCGAACGCGGCGCTGTAAGCGATCTCCTCCGGCGGCGCGCAGACCCCTTACCGGGCGGCCCCCGATCTTTGCGGTTCCGGATGGAGGATCAGTTTCTGCACCCGCCAATTCAAGACTTCAGCGACGTAGATTTCGTTCTCGGAAGGGCACGCCATCTCATGCACCCAGCCGAACTGCTTGAGCTGCTTGCCGGACTCGCCGAGCACGCCGAGAACTTTTCCGTCGAGCGTGAGCTTGTACACGCGTCCGGGAAACGCGTCGGCGCTGTACAGTGCCGGCCTCGGCCCGGGCGTGATGCAGATCGCCCACGGCGCGCCCGGCGCCTGAGTTCCCTTGACGTCCTCGGCGGGCATGTTGCCGATCGCCGGGCGCGCGGTGTTCCGATCGAACGGAACTTTGATCCAGATCTCGCGGAGAAATTTGCCGTCGCCGTCGAAGACTTGAATGCGCCCGTTGCCGCGGTCTCCGACGTAGATGTTGCCCTCGGCGTCGGACGCGATCGTGTGCGGCGTGTTGAACTCGCCGGGCTTGTCGCCGCGCTCGCCCCATGACTTGAGCCACTTGCCGTTCTTGTCCACTTTCGCGATGCGCGAATTTACGTAGCCGTCGCTGAAGTACGCGTTGCCGGCCGGGTCCCAAGCGACGTCGGTCGGCTGGCGGAAACGTCCGTCGTCGTGTTTCGGCGGCGGCCCGGTCCGTTTATGCGGCACGGCTTCATCGGACGCTTCCTGCTTGCGCCCGAACACCATCAAAACGCGCCCTTCGGGATTGAACTTGACGATCATGTCCGACCCCTTGTCCACGGTCCAGATGTTGTCGTCCCTGTCCACGCGAACGGTGTGCGCGTAGGCGAACGCGTAAAGGTTTTTCCCGATCTCGCGGACGAACTTGCCGTCGGGAGCGAACTCGAGCAATTGCGCGGCCGCCGCGCCGAAGGCGGGGCCCGTCGTGTTGCCGCGCGAGAAGACAAAGATGTGTTTCTTGGAATTCACTGCGACCCCGGCGACTTCGCCGAAATACATATTAGCCGGCAGCTTGACGGCGTTCGGAACCGACTCGAAAGGAATGACCGGCGCCTCCTGCGCGAGCGCCGGCGCCGCCAGCAGCAGAAATAATCCAATATAATATTTCATGACATCCTCCCTGAAAGTGCCGCCAAATATTTTTCCGGCCCCGATACTAATGCGATCGGCGCCGGTTGGCAATGAAAATCCAGGCGCGCGGATTGAAAGAGACTCGGCGCGGTTTGTCTTCCTCGCAAAGCTTGATATCCTGGCAAAGAAGATGAAACGTAATCTCATTCGGAACCCATCCCCCCTCGCGAGGTGGACCATGAAGACAGGCAAGGCTTTGTACGCGGTTTGTTTCGTCGGCGCGCTGGCTCTCGTTGTCGGCGCGGCGGGTCTTGCCGCGGAGAAGACGAGCGGCCCGCAAACCGCCAAAGCGATTTTTGCCGGTGGCTGCTTCTGGTCCGTGGAGCGCTTCTTCGACAAGGTGGACGGCGTGGTTTCGACCACTTCGGGTTACGCGGGCGGCACCAAGAAGAATCCGACCTACGAGGAAGTGGTGACGGGAACGACCGGCCACGTCGAATCCGTCGAGGTCGCCTACGATCCGAAAAAAGTCAGCTACGAAAAACTGGTCGATGCGTTCTGGCACAACATCGATCCGTTCACGTCCAACGGGCAGTTCTGCGACTTCGGGAACCAGTACCAAACCGTCATCTTCTATAGTGATGAAACGCAGAAGCGGCTCGCGGAGAAATCCAAGAAGGAAATTCAAGAGCGGTTCAAAAAACCCGTCGCGACGCGAATCGTCGCCGCATCGCAGTTCTATCCGGCCGAGGACTACCACCAGGACTTCCACATAAAAAATCCGGAGCGCTACGAGCGCTACCGCATCGGCTGCGGCCGCGACCGGCAGCTCGCGCAAATTTGGGGGAAGGAAAACAAGTAAGTCGGGACGACTGGGGGCTCTCCCGTCCAAAAACGAAGAGCCCGATCTCTTACGAGTCGGGCCCTTTGTTTTCGGCAAATGGGAAAGCTACTCCAGCGGTTCGACCTTGATGATCGCAGCGCCGTTATTATTGCCCACCCAGAAAGTCGGCGGGCTGGTCGAGTTGTCAACGTTGACGCGCCGGATGTTGGTTGTGCGCGGCAGCAGATAACCCACGAAATCGTCGGTCTTCGTGTTCAGCCGCGCGACGTAATCGTTCGACATGCCGCCGGTCCAGGCGTATCCGTCTTTGTCCACGATCGCGTCGTAAGGATTGGTCCACGGAATCGGCACCGCCCACTCGCGCGTGCGCTCGATCTTGGTGTCGAACATGCCGATCATGTTGCCGCGAAATTCCGCGAACCACAGCCGGTCTTGCGGGTCCATGTGGCCGCGGCGCGGGCCGGAGTTGGGCGTCGGCGTGGGGAAGGGCGTCACGTCGCGCGTTTTTCCGTCCACGCGGATGATATACGTTCCGTTTAAATTCGTGCCGTAGAAATTATTTTTAGAGTCGGAGATGACGCCGTAGGAGCTGAGACGGTCGGCGCGCGGTCCGTCCTTCGGCAGGCCCTTGGAGTAGTCGACCGTGTACCACTCGCCGGTTTTTACGTCGAGCTGATACTCGTAGTCGCCGCCGACCCAAACCTTGCCGTCGAGATGAAAGTTCCTGGCGTCCACCATCGCGAGCCGCGCCTCGTTGTTCTCCATGAACTTGGGCGCGCTCCAGGTCTGGAACTTCTGCGTTTTGCGGTCGAACTTCGCGATGCTTCCCTGGTACATCAGTCCGAGCCAGACGTTTCCTTCAGGATCGAAGTTCACGTCGAGCATGCCGGTGGGCGCGCCGGGTTTGGCGACCGGCACCGGCCACTCCACCGCTTTAGCGGTCTTCGGGTCGAGCTTGCCCAAATACAGCGAGCCGAAATCCGAATACCAAACCATGCCGTCGCCATCCACGACCGCATCGTGCGGCATTGCCTCGGATCGCGGCAAGTCGTACTCGGTGATGATCACCTTGGTCGCCTCGCCCTTCGGCCGCGGGTAGGTTCGCAACGGATATTCCCACTTCGGAACTTTGCTCAGATTGATCGTGCTCACGTATTGCGCGAAGCTCACCATCTGCTTCAACGTAGCCGCGTTGGGCTCGCGGCCGCCGGGGCGGAACTGCGCGCGCCCCGGCACGCTGCCCTGGGCGTAATTTCTCATGCGCTTCAAAACGTGGACGAAGTCGTCGGCGTTGTACTTGGACCGCGTGATTCGCTCCACCGTGTGGCAGCCGACGCAGCCGAGAAAATTTTGTTTCTGCTCTTCGGTGCCCGGCATGCTGATGAGCCACTCGCCGTTGGAGAGCTGCGCGGCAAGATCCGCGGTCTTCTTGAGCTTCAAGTCGCGCTCGGTGGTTTTCTCCGCCGCCACCTCGGCCGGCTGAGAATTTTCCAATTCGTATCCCACCGCGCGAATCGCCAGAGCGTAGCGGCCCGGCTCGAGCCGTGAAGCGGGGAAACCGTATTGTCCCTTGGCATCGGTCACGACCGTCGTCGTGATCGTCGAGCCTTCGCGCTTCGCGCTCACCAGCACGCCTTCCATCGCGCCTTCGGCATCCGAGCTGACTTTCCCGGTCAGCGCGACGACGGGCGCGCTCGCCGCGCCGATGATATTTACCGCCGTAAAAAATAGCGTTACCGCTGCAATCGCGACGGCTATTCCCGAAATAATTTTATTCAACATGGAACTCCTCCCGAAACCGATTCGAGACGCATCCTACAATCTGGGCTTTGTCTAGCACTTGCCTCTCGCCGCGGTCAAGCAGGTTGTGACGAAGGGCGCTGTGTCCAAAGCAAGCTTTAGACCGGCGAGGAAAACTATCGAATTTTAGGCGAGGGCGATTCTGTCTTTAGCGTCAACCAAGAGGTTTGGCCGCACGCAGGTGTCGGGCGATGAAGGCCTTCACCATCTCGACGGCGCGGTCCGTCTGCGGGCCGGGATTGACGACCCACCGATGCTCGCAGCCGACGAACAATTCATAGTCGATCTCGCCGCCGGCTTTCCGGTAAGCGGTGACAAACCTTTCCTGCACCGCGGGGAGCACGTTGTCGTCCAGCTCGCCCTGGAGGACGAACATCGGAGGCAATATGACGGCTTCGCCGCGCTCGAGGATCAACTGCGGATTGCCTTCGAGAATGCTCTCCCACGGCTTGAAGTAGTTCTCGCTCGCCTTGATCAAGTGCTCGCGCTGCATTCTCTTCGCCTGGTGGTAGCGGGCAAACGGATCGCTGATTGGAGAGCGCACGATGACGTACGCGAGGGTCGCGTCGAGACGCGACGCCTGGGGCAGCGGATGCGCGTTGTAGCGCGGATCGCGCGGCCGCATGGCCGAGAGCTGCAGCTCGTGGCCGCCGCTGGAGCTTCCGAGCGCTCCGAGCGTCGTCGCGTCGCCTTTCCACTCAGGCGCTTTCCACTTGAGCCATCGGACGCCATAGTTCACGTCGGCGACGGAAGCGGGGTAAGGCGCTTCATGCGCCCGGCTGAGGTCGATCGCCGCCACCAATATCCCGCTTGCCGCGAGACGCTCGTCCATCGGCGCGTTGGCGGTGCGATCCTGATCGTTCCACGCGCCGCCGTGCAGATCGAGCAGCGCAGGAAACGGGCCGCCGCCTTGAGGTTGGTAAATCCGCGCCAAGAGCGGCCGGGCCGCATTATGTCGATACTCGACGTCCCGGACTTTAATTTCGTGATGCGCCGACGGATCGTAGGCGATGGTCATGGCGACTCCTTAAGGATGAAGGATGAGGGATGAAGGATGAAAAAATCCTTGCGCTTTTCGCCGGCAGTCTTTGAGGCGGACTTTTAGTTCTCCATCAGCTTCTTGACCCGTTCGATGACTTCTTTCGGCTGCACCATGACTTCCTTGGCGATGGATTCGAGCGCTTCGCCGGTCGTGAGATCCAAGTCCCATTTCCGCTTCTTCGCGTCGGCCAGCAGCACCGGGTCGTTCATCGCCTTGACGAAAGCGTCGCGCAAGATTTTCACCCGATCCGCGGGCGTTCCCGGAGGAGCGATAAAGGGGCGGCCGAAATCGCCGGAGGAAAGCATCACTTTGGCGACGCGCTTGATGGCGTCGGGCGTCTTATGCGTCTCCATCAGCTCGTAGAGTGTCGGCACGTCGGTGAGCTTCGGGTAACGCGTGGCGCCGCTTTGGACGAGCGCGCGCGTGAAGCCGTTCTTCATCCACGTGCTCGTCGGCTCGCGGCCGATGTAAGCCGAGACGGTTCCGGCGCGGCAATGGAGTTCGCCTTTTTCCATCGCCAGGTTCATGTCGCCGCCACCGCCATAGCCGACCACCATATTGATTTTGAGGCCGAGCGCCTCCTCGGCGAGCCGCGGCAAAAAATAAGCGAGTCCGGAACGCCCCGTCGCGCCGCAGCGCGGCGGCTCTTTGGCCCGGCGGATATCTTCCAATGTTTTGTAGGGAGTATCGGCGCGCACGAACAAAACCTGATCGACGCGTTCCGGCGAACCTATAAACGAAAATTTCGGCCAGTCATAGCGGATCTCGCTCGCCCCGAGAAGCTGATCGACGTAAATGCCGGGATTGACCAGCCCGAGAGTCAAGCCGTCGGGTTTGGCGATGTTGTAAATATGGTTGGCGGCGCTTATCGTCCCGGCGCCCGGCATGTTTTGCGTAATGACATCCGGGTTCCCCGGAATATTTTTGCCCAGGTACGGCGCGACAAAACGGCCCCAGTCGTCCATCGCTCCTCCCGCCGAAACCCCGATCAGAAGCCGCACGGTCTTGCCCTTAAAAAATTCTTCCGACGCCGCTTGCGCGACGTTTGCGACGAGGACGCGTCCGATCAGCAGTAGAATCATGTAAACCATGCGACGCTTCATTGAAGCCTCCCTTTCCGATTTCGCCGTCGTCGCTTCATCACTCCGTTCTCCTTATGATTCGATGCCGGCCGCCGCAAATTCCGCTTTAGCTTCGGGTGTGGTCAGATAGCGGAGAAAATCCGGCGCGGCGTCGTTGGCGGAATTGTTACCCATGGCGGTCGCGGCATAAGCCGTATAATTTTGAATCTCCGCGGGGAGGGGACCGACGAACTCGAGGCCCCGGTTTTTCGCCTGGAGGATGACGGTCGTTGCGCCGAGGCCGATCTCGTTCGGCTTTCCCCGGCTCACATGAGCGCGCACCGCCGCGAAATCCGAGTAGCGCGTTGTCTTGGCTTTGAGTTGCTCCGCGATGCCGAGCCGGACAAACAACCCCTCGAGATAGGTCCCGGTCGAAGCCTGGTTGTAAACCAGCGACTCGGCGTCGAGCAGCGATTTTTTAAATGCATCGACAGTGGCGATCTTCGGCGCGGGCGCGCCCGCGCCGACCGCAACGCCGATTCCGATCCGGCCGACGGTCACGCGCTCGGCCGGCGGGAATTTTCCGGCCTGGACGAGTTCGTCCAACACTGCGGGCGGCGCAATCACCACATCCGCCTTCTCTCCCGCGACGATCCGTTTGCGAATCTCCGGCGCCGTAGCGAAAGCGACGTTGACCTTGCCGCCGCTCTCGCGCCGGTACGCGTCGATGACTTTCGCGAGCCCCGGTTCGATCGCGCCCGCGCTCAGGACGGTGAGTTCGGCTGCCATCGTGTTCTTCATCGCGGCGTTCCAAGCGGCGCGGAAAGATCAACGTGCTTTGGCTGCAATGGCTACGCCGCGGACGCCCGCTTTGTCGATCGCGCGCGCGACGAAGCCGGACGCCTTCACGTCTTCGATGAATTGGCGGAGATAGATCGCCCCGGCGGAGCGATCTTTCGGAATGCCGAGCGCCTGGCCGATGGCGAGGAAGCGGCCGTCGAGAACGCGCGCTCCGGGAAGCTTGGCGGCGTTGGCGATCAGCGTCTGCTTCACGCCGGCGAGAACCTCCACCTTGCCGGCGACAAGCAGCTCGAAGGCCGCTATCGGGTCGGGAACGCGGACAAGCTCGGCGTGTTTCAACGTGCGGCCCAAAAATAAATCGTAAGCGGCCCCGGCCGCCAAGCCGATGCGCACTCCCTTAGAGTCAACATCGGCGATCGAGTGAAGCGACGAGCCGGGCGCAACCAGGTAGGTGCCTTCGATTTCGATGTACGGCGCGGTGAAGCTGATTTCGCCTTCACGCCCCGGGTCGATCGCGAGAAACGCAATATCCCACGCACCGGACTTCAGCGCGCCGACCATTTTTCCCGCCGAGTCGAAGCCGACAAGCTCGACGGGCACGCCGACGCGCCTGCCGAGATCCTGCGCCAGATCGACCGCCACGCCCCGGAGTTCTCCGCTTGCCGCGTCTTTCGTTGCGAGCACCGGATTGCCGTAGTTGATACCGACGCGCATCTTGCCCGTCGGCGCGAGATCGGACCGAAGGGAAGGGGAGATCATGAGGTGAAGCTACTGAGTACGGATGAGATCGTCAAGGGGGAGTTGGTCGAAGCGTTTGAGCAGGCTCCATAAGTTCCGTAAGTAGCAGTAATGTCTTCTGCCGCATGATTTCCGTGGGCGAGTGGTGGACCGGTTGTAGCACCACCAGTCACATCAATCGGGTTCATTCCCGTTAGTCCTGTGTTGTTATAGATTCACTCCGGCGAAGTTGTTAAAAATGACCTCTAGACCGGGCAGTCTGCCGCGGGACGAAAGCTCGCTGCGTCCCCGGGACCGAGTTCAGGATTCCTTTGACCAGATCGTCCGCCGTGTTGGCTGTCCATCGATGACCCGTGTAGAGCGTCGCTCTGTTGTCATCGAGGCTCACTCGCACCACCGCCACGCGAGGCAGTTCCCGCGAGAGCCGATCGAGGAGAAATCCACTCTCGGGTTTCTTGCTTGCGACCTCGGCGATGACAACATCCGGCTCCAGTTTCCTGATTCGGTCGAGCGCCTGCTTCTCTCGCATTGCGATGCCTACGACTTTAATGCCCTCTAGTCTCAACAGCCGTTCGAGGCCGCGGGCGAAGAGAGTATTCTCGTACAGTATGAATACGTTCCACATGTTTCACTGGCCCAATGATAAGTCCGCACACAGCAAATCGTAAACCGCAAAAGAGCCTTCTTGGGAGAAATACGGAGTGTGCGCGGTGTTTCCGTGAGCGCTGCAAACTCTCCCGCGGGTGAGACGATTCTAATGATTTGATTCCAGCTCTTGGCCGTCCCCCTTTTTCACGAATCGGGACGCGTCTTGAAACCCGCCTGGCGCAGGGACAGACGCCCACGGCGTCGCGGGCGAATGTCCCTGCGCAAGCTTTGTAAACGCGCTCCCGCTAATCTCCACGATTTCCTCCCGGACTCGTGCCGGGACAACTCCGGCGCGTGCCCGATACGGTTTTCGCCGCCGAATATTGATTGCCCGTCTTGGCCTTAACCGTGCAGGGGACAGGCGCGCGTCGTAGCTTGAGTTCGATTTTCCATTCGCCTCCTCTGTTTGACCGCGCGGTGCCGAGTGTCTTTCCGGAGTCGCCATCCATAATCGTCACCGACGCTCTACCCCCCGCTCCACGGCCTTCCACCGTGAGGACGGCTTCCTCACCGCTCCACTCGGCTTTATTGATCCGGGGTGCGGACGCACCCGGCCCGGGAGGAGGTGGCGGCGGTGGAGGCGGCGGCGCGGATCCCTGCACCGTGATGGTGAAAGTCTGCGAGGCGCTGGCCGGCGGCGTCCAGTTGTCGGTCGCGGTGACGGTCACAGTGAAAACGCCGGACTGACTTGTCGTCGGCGTCCAGGAGAACGTGGCCGTGCCGTCCTGGTTGTCGAACAGACTGGCGCCGGGAGGCGGAGTGCCGGCTGCGAAGCTCAGTCCATCTCCATCCGGATCGGTCGCGGTGATCGTGAACTGCAGCAACTGCCCCTGGGTCGCGGTGCGGTTGCCGATCGCGCCCAGCACCGGCGGCCGGTTGACGTTGCCGACGGTGATGGTAAAGGCCTCCAAGTCGCTATCGGGCGGAATCCCATTGTCGGTTACAGTGACGGTCACGTTCTGATAATTGCCGGCTTGACTGTAGGTTGGCGTCCAGGACAGGGCGGCCGTACCGTTGTTGTTGTCGACGAGGCTGGCGCCTGCCGGCAAATTCGCGCCCGAGAAGCTCAACGCGTCGCCGTCGGGATCGGTCGCGGTAATCGTGATCGCCAGCAGT
>JBGPTS010000082.1:0-15217 GCA_041490745.1 Binatia bacterium
CCATACCGGCGGGGCGAGGCCAACGCCGGACGCCTTGCCAAGAAAAATCTTTCCTGGTATAAGATTTCATGTTTGCTCAAAGCGTCTCTTGCCCACAAGAACCCAGGCCGAGGTCTGGGTTTTTTTTTACCTTTTCCCGGAGGTGAGCCATGTTTGATCAAGAGATCCTCCCGCTTGGCTTGACCTTTGACGACGTTCTTCTGGTTCCCGCCGAATCCGCGGTCTTGCCGCGCGACACCGACGTCAAAACACGGCTCACGCGCAAGATCGAGCTCAACATCCCGCTCTTGAGCTCGGCGATGGACACCGTCACGGAATCGCGCACGGCTATCGCCATCGCGCAAGAAGGAGGATTGGGGTTTATCCACCGCAACATGCCGGTGGCGGCTCAGGCGGCGGAGGTCGAGAAAGTAAAGAAATTCGAGAGCGGCATGATCACCGACCCGATCACCGTCCGTCCCGGGCAAAAAATCGCCGAGGCGCGCGAGATCATGCGCAAGTACGGCATCTCCGGTCTGCCGGTGACGCAAGACGGCCGGCTCGTCGGCATTCTCACCAACCGCGATCTGCGTTTCGAGAAGCGGCTCGACCGGTCGGTGTCGGAAGTCATGACCAAAGAGAAACTGGTGACCGGCAAGCCGGGAATCGGCCACGACGAGGCCAAGGAAATTCTCCACCGCCACCGAATCGAGAAACTTCTGGTCGTGGATGAAAAATTTCATCTCAAGGGCTTGATCACGGTCAAAGATATCGAGAAGAAATCGCAGTACCCATTTGCGTGCAAAGACGAGCGCGGGCGGCTGCGCGTCGGCGCAGCGGTGGGCGTCGGCCCGGATTCGGAAGAGAGAGTCGAGGCGCTGGTGAAGGCGGGCGTGGACGTCATCGTAGTGGACACGGCGCACGGCCACTCGCACAATGTTCTCGAAGCCGTGCGGTTCATCCGCCGCCATCATCCGGATCTCGATCTTCTGGGCGGCAATGTGGCGACCGAAGAGGGCGCTTCGGCGTTGATCGACGCGGGAGTCAACGGCGTCAAGGTCGGCGTCGGCCCGGGCTCGATCTGCACGACACGCGTGATTTCAGGAGTTGGAGTGCCGCAGATCACCGCGATCGCGAGTTGCGCCAAGGCGGCGGTGCGCCACGGCACGCCGGTGATCTCGGACGGCGGCATCAAATATTCCGGCGACATTACCAAGGCGCTCGCCGCCGGCGCCGATTCGGTGATGATCGGCAGCCTCTTTGCCGGCACGGAGGAAAGTCCCGGCGAGACGATTCTCTATCAAGGCCGGACCTACAAGGTGTATCGCGGCATGGGTTCGCTCGGCGCGATGAAAGACGGCAGCAAGGACCGCTACGGCCAGGCCGACGTGAGCGAAGAATCGAAGCTCGTGCCCGAGGGCATCGAAGGCCAGGTGCCGTACAAGGGATCGCTCTCGTTCAACATTCATCAACTCATCGGCGGCCTGCGCGCGGGCATGGGTTATCTCGGCTGCCGGAGCGTCGCGGAGCTTCGGGCCAAGGCGCGTTTCATGCGCGTCACCATGGCCGGACTCAGGGAAGGTCACGTGCACGACGTGTTCATCACCAACGAAGCGCCGAATTACCGGGCGGAATAACGTCGCTCGTGCTCGTGGCTCGTGCTCGTGGACATACAAAAACGAGCACGAACACGAATCACGATCACGAAAAATGATTCTCATTCTCGACTTCGGCTCCCAGTACACGCAGTTGATCGCGCGCCGCGTCCGGGAAGCCCGCGTCTATTGCGAAATCCATCCGTTTAATTTGCCGCTGGAAAAAATTCGCGCGTTAAAACCGCAAGGCATTATTCTCTCCGGCGGGCCGGCGAGCGTTTATCAAGCCGACGCGCCGCAGGTCGAGCCGGAGCTGTTCGATCTCGACGCGCCTTTTTTGGGCATCTGCTACGGCATGGGCGTCATCAACCTGGCGGCGGGCGGCGAGGTCGCGCGCGCCGAGCGGCGCGAGTACGGCCCGGCCGATCTCACGATCGACGACGACTCGGATCTTTTTCACGGTTTTGCCCGCAGCGGCGCGGCGCGCGTCTGGATGAGCCACGGCGACAAGATGGAAGCCGCGCCTCCGAACTGGCGCGTTCTCGCCCACAGTCAAAATTCGCCCATCGCCGCGTTCGCCGATCCGGTGCGGCGCTATTTCGGCGTCCAGTTCCATCCCGAAGTCGTGCACACGCCGCGCGGGCAGGAAGTCCTCAAAAATTTTCTCTTTCGCATCTGCGGCTGCGCGCCCGACTGGACCATGGGCCATTTCGTCGAGACTTCGATCGGGAAAATCCGCGAGCAGGTGGGCGCAGGGCGTGTCGTCTGCGCGCTCAGCGGCGGCGTCGATTCCAGCGTGGTGGCGACGCTCGTCCACCGCGCGATCGGCGACCGTCTCGCCTGCATTTTTGTTGACAACGGCCTGCTGCGGCGCGGCGAGGGGGCGCACGTCGCCGGCCTCTTCGTCGAGCGGTTCGGCCACGGCTTTCATCACGTCAACGCGGTGGAAAAATTTCTCTCCGGCTTGAAGGGCGTCGAAGATCCGGAAGAGAAGCGAAAAATCATCGGCCGGCTGTTCATCGAAGTCTTCGAAGCGGAGGCCAAGAAGTTGGGCGACGTGAAATTTCTCGCGCAAGGGACCCTTTATCCCGATGTGATCGAGTCGGTGTCCGTCGGCGGCCCGTCGGTCACGATCAAGAGCCATCACAACGTCGGCGGGCTGCCGCCGAATATGGAATTCCAATTGATCGAGCCGCTGCGCGAATTGTTCAAAGACGAAGTGCGCCGGCTCGGCGAAGAGCTGGGGCTGCCGCGCGAGCTGATCCAGCGCCAGCCGTTTCCGGGTCCGGGTCTCGCCATCCGCGTCCTCGGAGAAGTCACGGAAGAGCGGCTCGAGATTCTCCGCGCCGCCGACGTGATCGTGCTCGAAGAGATCAAGCAGGCCGGACTCTACGAGGAGGTGTGGCAGTCGTTCGCGATTCTGCTCCCGATCCGCACCGTCGGCGTCATGGGCGACGAGCGCAGCTACGAGAACGTCGTCGCGCTCCGCGTGGTCGAGAGCGACGACGGCATGACGGCGAACTGGGCGCCGCTCCAGCCGGAGTTGCTGGCCAAAATATCGAACCGCATCATCAACGAAGTGCGCGGCGTCAACCGCGTCGTCTATGACATTTCCTCCAAGCCGCCGGCGACGATCGAGTGGGAGTAGCTCGCGTAGGCCTATGACAAATTCAACCGTCATTTGATCCCATCCGTCCTTAAGTGTAAGATTACAGCTGGCGAATGGCTCGAAATGGCGAGTAAAATCACGATTCGTCGCGCGGCCGATCGGCAAGATTTTCCCTCATCGCGGCGGCATGCCGATTGCTTAGTAGTCCGGGAATGAAAGGTTTGCCGCGCGGCGGCGTCTAAGAGGCATGAGCAGAAGGTCGATAAGCTTCCGATTGGCAATCGCGGCGCTGGCGGTCGCCTGGCTTGCGGGAGCCGCCGTCGCCCAGGAACCGGCCGCTACGCAGCGCCTAAACGCGACGGCGCAACTGCTGGCGGGAATCGCACCGCCGCCCGGCGATCCGGTAATCGACCGCCTCGCGGCGCTCGACGCCTCTAAAGAGCAGCGCCAGTGGATGGAGACGCAATGGGCCTTGGTTCGCAGCCGGGTCGCGGCGATGGACAACTGGCGGGCTCAGGAACTGCGGGTGCGCGAAGCGCAAAACAAAACCCTGCTTTACCCTTTCAGCGGTCCCGATTTTCTCAACGCCTACACCATGGCGCCCGACCACGCGCAATTTATTTTTTTCAGCCTGGAGCGGCCCGGCGCTCTTCCCGACGTCGAATTCCAAAGCATAGGGCAGTTCAAGATGTTGCTGCAAGACGTGCGCGCGGCGCTGCGCGACATCTTCCAGCGCAATTATTTCATCACGGACTACATGACCAAGCAGCTCACGACGCCGCGCATCACCGGCGCCGTGCCCGTGATCGCCACCATGATGGCGCTCATGAATCTCAACATCGTCAAGATCGAGCCGTTCGATCTGTTTCCGGAACTCACGCGCGTCTATGACAGGCCGGGAGTGAACCGGCCGCCGAAGCTTCTCCGCGGCGTGCGCATCGAGTTCGTCAACCCCAAGCGCGGCGCCCCGCAGTACCTCTACTATTTTTCGCTCGACGCGACGGACAAGGCGCTCGAATATTATCCCGGCTTCATCCCCTGGGTCGGGCGGAACCGGCCGGCCACCGCGTTTATCAAATCGGCGTCCTACTTGCTGCACGACAACCAATTTGCGAAGACGCGCGAGATGCTGCTTAACGCCGCGGACTTCGTGATCCAGGACGACACCGGGATTCCGTATCGGTTGTTGGGGCGCTCCCCGTGGCAGGTCCGGCTCTACGGCCGCTACGCCAGGCCCATGAAAGAGTTGAGCTACGGTTATCAAGCCGATCTCGAAGCGGCGTATAACGGGCGTCGCGAAGCCGACACGCTGCCGTTCCCGTTCGGCTATCATTGGAAGAACCAGCAATCCTCTTTACTGGTAGCGACGCGCACGCCGACCGGAACCAACTAACTTTGTGCTCCCTCGACGATCTCTCGGGATTACTTTGCTCCTGATCTTGGGTGCTCCGTCTATGTTGCCGGCGGAAACACCGTCGCGGCGGACTTTTCCGACCAGCGACGGAGTCCAACTATCGTTCTTGGAGGCGGGCGCTCGCTCCGACGGCGGCGCGAAGCTTGAGATTGCTTTCGTTACCGGCTGGTGCATGCCCGCAAGTCTATGGCGCGCACAGCTCGCGGCGCTCGGTGCGCGCTACCACGCGCTGGCGCTCGACCCGCGGGGGCAGGGCGAATCCCAAGTCCCGGCTAACGGCTACACGGCCGAGCGGCGCGCCACCGACCTTCATGAATTTCTCCAGCCGCTGTCGAATGTCTTGCTCGTCGGCTGGTCGCTCGGCGCGCTCGAAGCGCTGCAATATATTGACATGTTTGGAGCGGAAAAAATCGCCGGCCTCGTGTTGGTCGATAGCTCCGTCGGCGAAGAGCCGGCGCCGGCGTCGAGCGGCGCATTTCTCGCAGGCCTCAAGCAAAACCGCGACAAAACGTTGGACGGCTTTGTCCGGGCGATTTTCGCCCGGCCGCGTCCGAAGGCGGAAATCAGCGCGTTGGTGAACGGCGCGAAGCGGATGTCGCTCGCCAACAGCATCGCGCTCTTGTCCTACCCCTTCGAGCGCGAACATTGGAAGCGGATCGCTCATGCCTTCACCAAACCTCTGTTCTACGTCGTGACGCCGCAGTTCGCCGAGCAGGCGCGAAGCCTGCAAAAAAATCGGCCGGCAACCCAGATCGAGATCTTCGAGCGCGCGGGACACGCGCTTTTCGTGGACGAGCCCGAACGCTTCAACGCGCTTCTCACAACCTTTGCGGAGAGCCTCGGCCGGTAATTGCAATCTCGTCATCATACCCGGGCATCGATATATCCCGCGATCGTAATCGGCGCATAGCTTTCGCAAAAAGCCGGCAATCGGTGTAATCTACGACGTCTCCTCTAACTCACGGCTATTTCGTGGGAGCGAACTAGAAAGGCTTCTCAGTGCCGCAAAGTTATCTCAGGCGCATCTTGAACGCGCGCGTCTATGAAGTCGCGCGCGAGACGCCGCTCGATTACGCGCCGGTGCTCTCCGAGCGCTTCGGCAATCGCGTGTGGCTGAAGCGCGAGGACATGCAGCCGATCTTCTCGTTCAAGTGCCGCGGCGCGTACAACAAGATGGCGCGCTTGAGCCGCGCGGTCCTTGAGCGCGGGGTGATCGCCTCTTCCGCCGGCAACCACGCGCAGGGCGTCGCGCTCGCGGCCAAGCGCCTCGGCGCGCGCGCGACCATCGTCATGCCGCGCACCACGCAACAAATCAAAGTGGACGCGGTTCGGGCCCTCGGCGCCGATATCGTGCTCCACGGCGATCATTACGACGCCGCGTATGCGGAGGCGCGGAAAATCGCCGCGCGCCGCCGGCTCGCGTTCGTCCATCCCTACGACGATCCCGACGTCATCGCCGGGCAGGGAACGATCGGATTGGAAATCCTAAAACAGCACACGGGCGAGCTCGACGCAATCTTCGTTCCGGTCGGCGGCGGCGGCCTGATCGCGGGAATCGCCGCGTACGTGAAACAAATTCGTCCCGGCGTCAAGATCATCGGCGTCGAGCCGGAAGATTCCGACGCGATGTACCGCTCGCTCAAGAGCGGACGGCGCGTCGCGCTCGATCACGCCGGCATTTTCGCCGACGGCGTCGCGGTCCGGCAAGTCGGCCGCGAGACGTTTCGACTCTGCCGCCAGCTGGTGGACCGGATCGTCCGCGTCTCGAACGACGAGATCTGCGGCGCGATGAAAGACATTTTCGAGGACTGCCGTTCCATCCTCGAGCCCGCGGGCGCGCTGTCGGTCGCCGGCCTCAGGCGCTACGTCGAGGCGAGGCGCTGGCATGGGCGCCGTCTCGTCGCCGTCGCCTCGGGCGCCAACGTCAACTTCGACCGGCTGCGCCACGTCTCCGAGCGCGCCGATATCGGCGAGCGGCGCGAGGCGATCTTTGCGGTGACGATTCCCGAGCGGCCCGGCGCGCTCAGGCGATTCTGCGTGACACTCGGCGCTCACAACATCACCGAGTTCAACTATCGCTACGCCGATCCGGGCCGGGCGCACATTTTCGTCGGCATTCAGGTACGCGATGCGGCGGAGATCGGCCGGCTCGCCGCGGCGCTCCGGCGCGGCGGCTACGGGACCGTCGACATGACCGACAACGAAATGGCAAAGCTGCACGCCCGCTACATGGTCGGCGGGCGCGCGCCGCACGCGATCGATGAAATTCTCTATCGCTTCGAGTTTCCCGAGCGGCCCGGCGCGCTGATGGACTTTCTCGGCAAGATGGGCGGGCGGTGGAACATCTCGCTCTTTCATTATCGCTCGCACGGCGCGGATTTCGGCCGGGCGCTGGTCGGAATGCAAGTGCCGCGGCGGGACAAAAAATCTTTTCAGCGTTTTCTCGATAGCGTCGGATACGAGCGCGTCGAGGAAACGAAGAATCCGGCGTACCGGTTGTTTCTCAGTTAAGTCGAAGGGAGATGACCATGCGGGACGAGGCGATCGTTTACGAACCGGGCGAGGGAAAATTTTTCACCGCCCGCGGCAGCGAGATGTTTTTCAAAGCCGTCGCGGCGACGACCCATGGGACCTTTTCCTTAATGGAGCGCACGCTCCCGCCGGGAGGCCGCAAGCCGCCGGCTCACGTTCACGCCGGTTGTGAGGAAGCCTACTACGTGCTGGACGGCAGCGTCGAGTTTTCCGTCGGCGCGCGAACCTATGTCGGCGGGCCGCGTTCCTTCGTGCTGGTGCCGCGCGGCGTGGCGCACACTTTCGGCAACGGCGGCTCCGGCGCGGCGCGCCTTTTAGTCCTCCACGCGCCTCCGTTGGACGCTTACTTCGAGGATCTCCAGGCGCTCTGGGCCGGTGAAGCGCCGCCCACGCGCGATCAAGAACTCGCGCTGATGCGGCGTCACGGCATGGATCCGGCTGACCTTGCAGGGTAATAAACGCACACATCGAGCCTTCCGAACGACCGGGCCGTTAAACCGTCGGTCTTCGGCTTGTTGAATTTCCACCAAGTAACCGGCTTAATAAACTCCGACCATGGCGACGAATGATCACGATCTCTCCGCGTTGAAAATCGATCGAGCGGGAACGGCCGGCGCCGGCGCAAAGAAAAACTTTCGCCCGCGACTCACGCTCTGGACCGTAGCGTTCGTCGTTCTCGTCGGCGGTTTTTTTCTCGGGCGGGAAAAATTTTCCGCCCGCGTCGAGGTCGAGCTCGTGACCGTCTCGTTCACCACGCCGGCGCAAGCCGAGGCAATATTGACCGCGAGCGGCTACGTCGTCGCGCGCCGAAAGGCCGCCGTCGCTTCGAAGGGAACCGGCCAGCTCGTTTATCTCGGCGTGCAAGAGGGGGACACAGTGAAGAAAGGCCAGGTGATCGCGCGTCTCGAAGACAAGGACGTGATCGCAACGTTCAATCGCGCGAAAGAAAATCTCCGCATGGCGGAGGCCGATCTCAAGGACGCGAAGCAGTCGCTCGAGCGGCAGAAGACATTGCTGGAAAGAAATTTGGTCGCCCAGGCGGATTTCGATGCGGCGGAGGCGCGTTACAATCGGGTGGTGGCCTCCATCGAATCGGCGCGCGCCGGCGTGAAAGAGGCGGAAGCCGCGTTCGACTATACGCGCATCGTGGCGCCGTTCGACGGCACGGTGTTGAGCAAGAACGCCGACGTCGGCGAAATCGTCGCCCCGCTTGCCGGCGCGGCGAGCTCGCGCGCCGCGGTGGTGACGATCGCCGATATGACTTCTCTCGAAGTCGAAGCGGACGTTTCAGAAGCGAACATCCCGCGCGTTTTCTCCGAGCAGCTCTGCGAAATCACGCTCGACGCCTATCCGGAAAACCACTACACCGCCTACGTGGACAAGATCGTCCCGACGGCGGATCGCGCCAAGGCGACGGTCATGGTGAAAATAAAATTCAAATCCTACGACCGGCGCGTGCTGCCCGAGATGAGCGCGAAGATTTTGTTTCTGCCCGAAGGCGCCTCCGATTCGGCGCCGACGAAGGCCGTGCTCGGAGTGCCGGCGGCCGCCGTGGCCGAGAGGAACGGCCGGCAGGTCGGCTACCAGATCCAAAACGGCAAGGCGGTCGAAGTTCCGGTCACCGTCGGCCGCCGCATGGGGAGCTTTGCGGAGATCACGGCGGGACTCAAGGCCGGCGATAAAGTGATCGCGCGCGTCGATGATCGCGTGCGCGCGGGGACCCGCGTCGCGCTCAAGGGACAATAGAAGAGTTCCAAATTCCGCGTTCAAGAGCGTTAAAGAGTAGACCCGCCACCTGGAACTTCGAACCCTGAACCCGGAACCTTGTCAGATGCCGCCGCTGATTGAACTCCAAAACGTCTTCAAGTCGTATCGCCGCGACGCGCTGGAAATTCCCGTGCTGAAAAATATCTCGCTCGGCATCGACGAGGGGGAGTTCGTCGCGTTCATGGGGCCTTCGGGTTCGGGCAAGACGACGCTGCTCAATCTCATCGCCGGCATCGACCGCCCGACAATCGGCAGGGTTCTCGTCGGCGGCGCCGACTTGACCGAGCTGGACGAGAGCGCGCTGGCCGCGTGGCGCGCGCGCAACGTCGGCTTCGTTTTCCAGTTTTACAATTTGATCCCGGTTCTGACCGCGCTGGAAAACGTCGAGCTGCCGCTCTTGCTCGCGCCGCTGCCGAAAGCCGAGCGGCGTCGCCACGCCGAGCGCGCCCTCAGCCTGGTCGGCCTCGCCGACCGGCTCGATCATTACCCGCGCCAGCTCTCCGGCGGCCAGGAGCAGCGCGTCGCCATCGCGCGCGCTGTCGTCACCGACCCGACGATCCTCGTCGCCGACGAGCCGACAGGAGATCTCGACAAGGCGTCGGCCGAAGAAGTGCTCCATCTGCTGGACCGTCTTAACCGCGAGCTCGGCAAAACCGTGCTCATGGTGACGCACGACCCGCGCGCCGCGGCAACGGCGCGTTCGGTGCGCCGGCTGGAGAAGGGCGAGCTGGCTTAGGAGATAACGTGGAGCTGTTGAAGCTCACCATCCGGAACACGCTCAGACACAAACTGCGCAGCCTGCTCACGGTTCTGGGCATCGCCGTGGCCGTGATGGCGTTCATGCTGCTGCGCACGGTCGTTACCGCGTGGCACGCGGGAGTCGAGCGCTCCGCCGCCAACCGGCTCATCACGCGCCATGCGGTTTCTTTTGTCTTTGCGCTGCCGTACGCCTACCGTGACCGCATCGCGCGCGTGCCGGGCGTCGAGCGCGTGACCTTCGCGGTGTGGTTTTCCGGCGTCTATATCGATAAGAATCAGTTCTTTGCGCGTCTCGCCGTGGACTCCAACACGTTCTTCGACGTCTATCCCGAATTTATCGTCGATCCCGAACAGTTCGCCGTCTTCAAGCGCGAGCGCAACTCCTGCATCATCGGCGCCGAAATCGCCGAGAGATACAAACTCAAGATCGGCGACGTGATGGCGCTCGACGGCGATATTTTTCCCGGCAGATGGGAGTTCGTCGTGCGCGGCATTTATCGCCCGCGCGACAAAACCACCGACCCGACCAGCATGCTGTTTCATTGGCAATATCTTCAGGAATGGGCGCGCCGGGAAAAATCCAACCGCCAGGGCCAAGTCGGCTGGTACGTGAGCCGGATCGCCCATCCCGACGACTCCGCGGCCGTGTCGGCGGCGATCGACGAGCTTTTCGTCAACTCGCTCGCCGAGACCAAGACGGAGACCGAGCGGGCGTTTCAGCAGAGCTTTCTGTCGTCCATGGGGTCGGTGATGACCGCGATGGACGTGATGTCGTTCGTCATCATCGGCATCATTCTGCTCGTCCTCGCCAATACGATGATCATGTCGGCGCGGGAGCGAACTCACGAGTACGCGGTGCTGAAGACGCTGGGATTTTCCGGCCGGCATATTTTTATTTTGATCGCCGGCGAGTCTCTGCTCTTGTCGGCGCTGGGGAGCGCGCTCGGTATGGGCGCTACTTTTCCGGCCGTCGAGGGATTTCAAGGCGCGCTGCCCAAGGGATGGTTCCCGGTTTTTTACATCGAGCCGAAGACGATCGTCTTCGGCTGCCTCGCCGGGTTGCTCGTCGGCCTCGCCGCCTCGTTGATCCCGGCGCGGCGCGCCGCGGCGACTAAAATCGTCGAGGGCTTGAGATTCGTCGGATGAGTGTCGCATGTGGGTGAATAAGCGGATTCGTGCTTCGACAAGCTCAGCACGAACGGAAAGTTTCATTGCAACGTCGTCTCGGTTCGCCCTGAGCCAGTCGAAGGGTGAACGAAGAGTGTTCAACGTGCAACCATGACGATTCCCATCCGCTACATTCTTCGCAGTTTCCTTTCGCGCCGCCTCACCGCGGGCCTGACCGTGCTCGGCATCGCGCTCGTGGTCTTCGTTTTCAGCGCCGTGCTGATGATGGCGCGCGGCATCCACCAGGCGCTGAGCGCGACGGGCTCGGAGGAAAACGTGATGATCTTGAGGAAAGCGGCGAACAGCGAGACGCTCAGCATCGTGGACCGCGAAGTCGCGGCCTGGATCACGGCCATGCCCGAAGTCGCGCGCGCCGCCTCGGGGACTCCGCTCAGCACCAGGGAGGTCGTCGCGATCATCAATTTGAATAAGGCGGGCGGCGGCATGAGCAACGTCGCCGTGCGCGGCGTGGAGGAGGCGGCGTTCGTGTTGCGGCCGCAGGTGCGGCTCGCCGCGGGCCGGATGTTCCGCTGGGGGATACGCGAGATCGTCGTCGGCGGCTCGATCGCCAAGCGTTTTGCCGGCGTAGGAATCGGCGAGCGCATCAAATTCGGCGGCGACACCTGGAGCGTCGTCGGGGTTTTCGACGCGGGCGGGAGCGGTTTCGACTCGGAAATCTGGGGCGACTCGAATCAGATCAAAGACGCGTTTCGCAGATTGTCTTACTCCACGGTGACGCTGAGGCTCGGCGACCCCGCCGCGCTGGAAAAATTCGTCGCGGCCTTCAACGCCGACAACCGGCTGCTCCACTACGAGCCTAAAACCGAGAGGAGATTTTTCGAGGAGCAGTCGGAGATGATGGCCGCCTTCATCAGGATCCTGGGACTTTTCATCACCGTCATCTTCAGCGTCGGCGCGACCATCGGCGCGATGATCACGATGTACGGCGCGGTCGCCAACCGCACGATCGAGATCGGCACGCTCAGAGCGCTCGGCTTCCAGCGCCGGAGCATTCTGATCGCCTTTCTCGGCGAGGCCCTCCTGCTCGCGCTGTTGGGAGCGGCGGTCGGCCTCGCGCTCGCTTCTTTGCTTCAGTTCCTCACGCTATCGACGCTCAACTTCGCCTCGTTCGCGGAGCTGGCGTTTTCGTTCTCGCTGTCTTCCTCGATCGCGGCCGATTCCCTGGGCTTCGCGCTCGTCATGGGACTCGTCGGCGGCTTCCTGCCGGCCGTCCGCGCCGCGCGGCTCGACATCGTCGGCGCGCTGAGGGCGGTGTAAAGCTTGTCGGCATCGATCGCATCGCAGAACCGCCGCCGGCGCGACAAAATAATTGTAGCGCGCACGTCTTTGTGCTAGGAATAATTCAGTTACATGGAGCACTCCCGTTTTGTTCACCTGCATTGCCACACCCAGTACAGCCTCCTAGACGGCGCCAACAAGGTCGAAGCCCTGGTCGAGCGCGTGCGCGAGCTGAAACAGCCGGCGCTGGCGATAACCGACCACGGCAACATGTTCGGCGCGGTCGAGTTCTATCTCGAAGCTTCCAAGCACGGCGTCAAGCCGATCATCGGCTGCGAGATCTACGTCGCGCCGGCGAGCCGCTTCGAGCGCAAGGGCGTGGACAAGGGGAACAAAGAGTACAACAACCACCTGATCCTGCTCGCCATGAACCCGGAGGGCTACAAAAATCTCTGCAAGCTCGTGACGGCCGGCTTCATGGAAGGCTTCTATTACAAGCCGCGCATCGACAAAGAACTGCTGCAAGAGCACAACCGCGGCCTCATCGCGCTCAGCGCCTGCCTTCAAGGCGAGGTCGCTTCGGCGCTGTCGGCGGGAATTTACGAGAAGGCGAAGGCCGCGGCCGAAACCTACGCGACGATCTTCGGCGACCGTTATTATCTGGAGATTCAGGACAACAAGCTGCCGGAACAGGAAAAAGTCAACCGGCTGATCGTGGAACTCGGCAAGGAGCTTTCGTTACCGGTGGTCGCGACCAACGACTGCCACTACGGCGAGCGTGACGACGCCGCGGCGCACGACGTGCTGCTCTGCGTCCAGACCGGAAAAATGGTGCAGGACGAGAACCGGCTCAAGATGCATACCGACGAGCTGTTCGTGAAGTCGGCCGAGCTGATGAAGCAAGGCTTCGACTATTGTCCCGGAGCGGTCGAGCGGACGGTCGAGATCGCCGAGCGCTGCAATCTCGATTTGCAATTCGGCCACTATCACTTTCCGCAATTTAAGGCGCCGAAAGAGATCGGCCTCGACGATTATCTCGACGAGCTGGCGCGCAAGGGCCTCGCCGAGCGGCTGGAAAAGCTCGAATTGAGCGCGCCGGAGGAACACGAAAAAAGAGTCAAGCACTACGACGAGCGGCTCGACTACGAGCTCGGCGTCATCAAGGGCATGCAGTTCTCCGGTTATTTTCTGATCGTCGCCGATTTCATCAATTACGCCAAAGACAACGGCATCCCGGTCGGCCCGGGCCGCGGCTCGGCCGCCGGTAGTCTTGTCGCTTATGCGCTGAAAATCACCGACTTGGACCCGATCCGCCACGGCCTTTTGTTCGAGCGCTTTCTCAATCCCGAGCGCCGCTCGATGCCGGATATCGACGTGGACTTTTGCATCCGCGGCCGCGATCAGGTGATCCGCTACGTCAAGGAAAAATACGGCGCCGATAGGGTCGCGCAGATCGCGACCTTCGGGACGCTCAAGGCCAAGGCCGCGATCAAAGACGTCGGCCGCGCGCTGGGATTTTCTTTCGCCGAGGCCGACGCCATCGCCAAGCTGATCCCGGCGCCGAAGCAGGGCTTCGACTACTCGCTGGCGGAGTCGATCAAGATGGAGCCGCGTCTCGCGGCGTTGATAAAGAGCGATCCGCGGGTCAAAACCCTGATCGATCACGCGCAGCGACTCGAAGGGCTGACGCGCCATTCCTCGACGCACGCGGCGGGCGTGGTCCTGTCGAATCTGCCGCTGGTCGAGTATCTGCCGCTCTACCTCGATAAAGAGGGCGGCATCGTGACGCAGTTCGACATGTCGAGCGTGGAGAAGATCGGCTTGATCAAATTCGATTTTCTCGGCTTGAAAACGCTGACGCTCCTCAGCGACTGCTTGAAGCTCATCCAAAGCGCGCGCGGCGTCGAGATCGATCTCAACAATTTGCCGCTCGACGACAAGAAAACTTACAAGCTCCTCTGTTCCGGCAATACCACCGGCGTTTTCCAGCTCGAAAGCACGGGGATCCGCGAGATGACGGTCAAGATCCGGCCGAGCGCCTTCGAGGACCTGGTCGCGATCCTGGCGCTGTTTCGTCCCGGCCCGCTCGACAGCGGCATGGCGGAGCTGTACATCCAGCGCAAGCACGGAAGAGAACAGATCAAATATCTCCACCCCCTGCTCGAAACGATTCTCAACGATACGCACGGCGTCATCGTCTATCAGGAGCAGGTCATGGAGATCGCTAAAATCCTCGCCGGCTACAGCATGGGCGAGGCCGATATCCTGCGCCGCGCGATGGGCAAAAAAGATCCCGAAGAGATGGCGAAGCAGCGAGAACGCTTCGTTCAGGGCGCCAAGAAAAATAAAATCGATGCCAAGACGGCGGGCGAGATTTTCGATCAGATGGAGACCTTCGCCCGCTACGGTTTCAACAAGTCGCATTCCGCGGCTTACGCGCTGATTTCTTACCAGACCGCTTACTTGAAAGCGCACTACCCGGTCGAGTTCATGGCGGCGCTGCTCAGCTCCGAGATGGGCGACACCGACAAGGTCATCAAGAACCTCGCCGAATGCCGCGCAAAAAATCTCGAAGTCCTGCCGCCCGACATCAACGAGAGCCAGGCGGATTTCGCCGCCGTCGGGGAAAAAATTCGTTTCGGTCTCGCGGCGGTGAAAAACGTCGGCGAAAAAGCGGTCGAGATCGTCCTCAACAGCCGCGCGGAGGAGGGCGCCTTTCAATCGATTTTCGATTTTTGCCGCCGCGTGGAGATGACCGCGGTCAACCGCCGCGTGCTCGAGAGCCTCATCAAGTGCGGCGCCTTCGATTCGACCGGCGTTTCGCGCGCGCGCATGCTGGCGGCGCTCGATGACGCGATGCGGACGGGGCAGTCGTACCAAAAAAATAAAGAGAGCAATCAGATCGACCTGTTCGGTCTGCCGGGCGCCGGCGCCGCGACGCCCGGTTTCGCCGGCGCCGCCAACGGACTCGGCAACGGCTATCCCGAAGTCGAAGAGTGGTCGGCGCAGCAGTTGCTCGTCTATGAAAAAGAATCCGTCGGTTTTTACATTACCGGCCACCCGCTCGACAAATACGAAGGCCGGCTTGCCAGGCTCACGTCAGGTTCGATAGCGGAGCTGAGAGAACACCCGGTCTCCGGCGAGATGAAAGCGGGC
>JBGPTS010000083.1:0-15053 GCA_041490745.1 Binatia bacterium
AATTGTCTGGCGTCCGTGAGAAAGCCGGGAAAATCCTGTTCCGCGCCGAGAATAAGAAACGGCGGCGCGTCGCCGCGCGCGTGCGTGACGGGCGACGCGGCGGCAAGTCTAGCCGGATTGTCTCCGAAGGTTTGCTCGACCGCGCGCTTCTGCTGCTCGGCGGTGTCCGACTTGGCGCGAAGATCGTAGAGACCGCTGAACGCGATCACTCCGGCGAGCGAGCGCGGGCTCGCGCGCCGCGCCGCGAGGTAGCTGCCGTCGAGAGCCACGAGCGCGGCGAGATGCGCTCCGGCCGAATGGCCGGCGAGATAGATCCGCTTGCCGTCGTAGCCGTATTTGTCGGCGGACTGTATAAGGTAGGCGATGGCCGCGGCTACATCCTCGGCCTGGGCCGGATGTTGATAGGCCGGAGCGAGCCGGTAGCGGACCAGCGCGACCGCGGCGCCGTAGGGAACGAGCGCATCGGCGAACGCCGGCCCGATGCGATAGTCGTCGTCGGATAGCGTCCAGAATCCGCCGTGAATGAAAACGACCAGCGGCGGCTTTTCCGCCGGCGTTGCCGGCAGATGGAGATCGAGCGTTTGTTGCCGCGCGTTTTTCGGATCGGCCGGATTGGTATAGGCGATGTCGCGGACGATTCTTGGCTCCGACTGAGACCCGGCTGCGGCCGCGTGTATCGGCCGCACGCCGCTCCAGTAAGCGACGCTCAGGGAGCCGCACGCGAGTGCTCCGAGCGTCAGCGCAATGCGACGTCGCGAAACCATGATGGCTCGGCAACACTATCCGATGATAATTAGATCTGCAACTATACCGCGAGTTCAGGGTGGACAGAGACGCGGCAAATAGGATAATCAGAAATGAGCGTCAGCCGAGTGGGAGGACCATCGTGGCAAAAATAAGACATCTGGCGATTCGCACCGAAGATCCGGAAAAGTTGGCCGCCTTCTACAAGGAAGTTTTCGGCTTCGAAGAAATTCATCGCGGCTCGCATCCGGGACACCCGACGGGGAAAACCGTGCATCTCACCGACGGCTACTTCGAGCTCGCCATTCTCGACAACTCGGCGCAGCAAAGCCCGAACGGCTTGTACCACTTCGGCATTCAGATTGAGGATATGGAGGGCACGCTGGAGCGCGTAAAGAAGCGGCAGCCGGAAAAGGCGATCAAAAAACGGCCGGAAGGTACTCCGTTCGCCGAGATGCGCGTGTCCGACCCGGAAGGAAACCTGATCGATCTCTCGACGCACGGCTTCCTGACATATCAGCCGTTGAAAAAATCTTGAACGAGCGTCGAGCGATGGGAAGTCTCAAGCTTAAATTGGCGCTTTCGCACTACGATCGCCACTTTCCATTCTTCGACGGAGCGGTCGCGCTCGACGACGCGGACCTCCATGTCATGCTCGTCGGCCAGTCGGAGCCGCTCAAGCACGGCATCGATCGGCACGAAAGAATGCTGCAAAAAAGCGAGTTCGATATCTGCGAGCTGTCGCTGTCCTCCTATCTGATGGCCCGAAGCCGCGGCATGCCGTTCACCGCCATTCCCGTATTTCCGCGGCGCCTTTTCAGCATGTCGCAGATGTGGGTGCGGGCGGACGCCGGAATCGACTCGCCCAAAGATATGATCGGACGGAAGGTCGGGCTCAGCACGTTTCAGACGACGCTTTCGGTTTTGGCGAAAGGGGATTTGCAATCCGAGTACGGCGTCGATTGGCGCAAAATCGAATGGGTGGTCGCCAAAGAAGAGACGGTTCCGTTTAAACCGGCTCCCGGAGTGAAAATCCGCCTCGCGCCCGCGGGAAAAAAAATCGGCGCCCTGCTGGCGGCGGGCGAGATCGACGCGCTTTTCATGCCGCACCCGCCGAAGGAAGTTCTCGGCGGCTCGGATAAAATCCGCCGGCTCTTCAGCGATCCCAAGCGAGAAGAATTAAACTATTTTCGTAAAAACGGTTTTTTCCCCATCATGCACGTCGTGGCGTTCAAAGACGAAGTGCTCGAGCAAAACGCTTGGCTGGCAAAAAGCGTGATGGCCGCGTTCGAGAAAGCGAAGGAAGTTTGCCGGCGCTATTACGATGATCCGAACTGGTCCAGGCTCGTGTGGGGCCGGCATTTATTTGAAGAGGAGAGAGGCGTGCTGGGCGAGGATCCGTGGCCGTTCGGCGTGAAAAAAAATCGTGCCAACCTGGAACGTTTCATGAGCTACTCTCTCGATCAAGGATTGATGGGGAAAAAACTGCGGGTTGAAGACCTCTTCGCGCCCGCTACGTTGGATACCTGAAAGGCGTTTATGCCGCGCGTGGTTCGATGTCCCACTTGCCGTACCGAAGTCCCGTGGGAAGGGAACGCATTTCGTCCCTTTTGTTCCGAGCGCTGCCGCTTGATCGACCTGGGCGCGTGGGCCGAAGGCCGCTATAAAATTCCGGGAAAGAAAGTCGTCTCTGAAGACGCGCCGGAAAACGACGATGACGACGAGTCCCGATAGTCGCCTGAAACATCTATGAGCATACATCCAACCGCTGCCATCGATCCGCGCGCGGAGATCGCGCCCGATTGCGACATCGGCCCTTACGTCGTCATCGACGGGCCGGTGAAAATTCAACGCGGCACGCGCGTAATGGCGCACGCGACCCTAATGGGCTGGACCGAGATCGGCGAGGAAAATGAAATTCACCCCGGCGCGGCGCTGGGCGACGCGCCGCAGGACAAGGCCTATTCCGGCGCGGAGAGCTACTTGAAAATCGGCGACCGCAACGTGATTCGCGAATTCGCGCAGCTTCACCGCGGCACGATGCCGGGATCTTCTACGGTCGTCGGCGACGAGAACTATCTCATGGCCGGAGCTCACGTCGGACATAACTGCCGGCTCGGCGACCACATTGTGCTCGCCAACGGCGCGCTGCTGGCGGGGCACGTCGAGGTGGGCGACTGCGCGTTTATCTCCGGCAATTGCGTCGTGCATCAATTCGTGCGCGTGGGCGAGCTGTCGCTGATGCGCGGCTTAAGCGGCGCAAGCCGGGACGTGCCGCCTTATTCCATCGTCGATTGGCAGCACACGGTGCGGGGAGTGAACGTTGTCGGATTGAAACGCGCAGGATTCGATGAACCGAGAATCCGGCGGCTGAAAGAGGCGTTTCGCGTTCTTTTCCGTAAGGGGCGGAACCTCAGCCTCGCGGTTCGGGAGATAGAAATAAAGGAAGACCTCGCTCCCGAAGTGCTGAGACTTCTGGAGTTCATCAAGAGCTCGAAACGCGGCGTCTGTTTCGGCGACTAACGACCTGCGGGCGCGGCGGAGACTTGCTCCGGCTGGCTCTCTTCAGGCGGCGAGCCGATGAAGAGCACCGGCTCGTCTCCCTTGAGCTGGCTCGTCGTCAGCACGTAGGTGCCTTTCACCGCCGGATAAATAATCTCATTGGCAACGTCCCCTCTGCCGGCGGTCAGCAAATAGCTAAGACCGCCGGTCAGCAAGCCCAGGCCGGCATAGGCGACCTTGGACGGCATGTAAAAGACGTTTGCCAACACAGTGCCGACGCCCCAGCCAAGCTCGCTGCCCACTTCCGCAGTCGGAGACTGGGCGGGCTTCGCCTGATCATCGGCCCGTAATCCCACGGGAGCCAGAACCAGAACCAGAACCAAAACCAGCGCACACGCCAAAAGCGTGTAAAATTGTGTTTTCATATTCCCAAATATACCACTAAGTTCCTGCCATGTCAAAATGGTTTTATATTCTTTAAAACGGTCTGAGTAGCCGCAAAAACTTCCGGGTTGCTGTTAGGAAATTAGGGCGTCCAGGCGGTGCAACGCATACAGGTGATGCAGACGATCGGCTTCTCTTCGAGACGCATCTTTCGGTACTGCGGATATTTTTTTCTAAGCAGCCGGATGGCCTTCGCGTGGCGCGCGCCGCGCAACAAGACTGTCGCTCTGCCGACGATCAGCACGTAGGCGAGACGCTTCCAGTTTTCTTCGTACCTGTCGATGACGACGGCGACGTGCGGGTTCGCCCGAATGTTGCGGATTCTCTTGAGACGAAGCGGCGAGAGTTTTTTCGGCTTCTCGTCGATCGGGGAATAGATCTCGCGGCCGTCGAATGCAAAGCAAATCGGGATGACGTGCGGGCGGCCGCGGTTATCGGCGGTGGCGAGATGAGCGACACGGGCGGACTCAAGGAGGCGAGAGGCGGAAGGCGAAAGGCGAGAGGAAGAAATTTTCTTCTGTGCGCTCACGCCTCTCGCCTGTTAGATTTTGAATTCGCCGGAAATATTCGGCGCGAAAAGTTCTTCCAACTTAACCGGTCTGTCGATGAGGCCCTGCTCGCCCATGTAGCGCAGCAAAGTCTCCAGTAGATGACGGTTAGGTTCGACGCCGTAGGGCCACCAGTCGGCGCCGAAGAGAGATTTGAGCAATTCCATCTCTGCAAAGAGCCACGGCAGGGTGCAAGCGAGCGTGTTCGAGACGTGCATCGCCTTGATCGCGCGATCTTTGGCTTCGCAAAACGCCTTGTACAGGCTGCGCGCGACCCATGGGTGGCGCTCGTAAATTTCTTTCCGAATCACCAGCACGTGCATGATCGGAAAAATTTTCGTCCGCTTGTAGTAATCCATCTCGACTTCTTTGTAATTCGGAAACAGCCGTGCGACCTTGGGCGATCCCTTCACGAACGACGACGGGCTGCGCGCGGAGATCAAGCCGTCGATCTCTCCCCGCTCCAACATACCGTTCAGCGTCTTGTCGGCGGCGATCGGGCTGACTTTGATTTCCGGCGGCAACGTTAAGCGCACTCGCTCTTTCCTTCCGGGCTCTTCCTGCCCGCCGACGAACCACTCCATGTCGCCGGCCTTCACGCCGTACTCGTCGTTCAAAAAACCGCGAATCCACACCGCCGCGGTGATCGAATATTCCGGCGCGCCGATTTTCTTGCCTTTGAAGTCTTGCGGCGTCTTGATGCCGGAGGTGGTGTTGATGAAGACGCAGGAATGGCGGAAAAAACGCGACGGAAAAACCGGGATGGCGACAAAGGGAGAATTGCCCCGGCTTACCATCGTGATGTGGTTCGAGAGCGACATCTCCGAGGCGTCGAATTCGAGATGGTTGCTCATGCGCCAGAAAATTTCTTCCGCTTCCAGCGCAACGTAATTCAGCCGGATGCCTTCGGGCTCGACGGTTCCGACCTGGAGCGCTTTGGTCCGGTCGTAGTCGCCGCAGGCGACGGTCAAAAGCAACTTTTCCACAGCCTCCTCCAATCGTGGTTCGCGCTCGTGGCTCGCGCTCGGAATTTAAGGATGAAGATTCGTGTAGATTTCCGTTTTTCGAACACGAGCACGAGTTCTCATTTCGTATCCCAGCGGGAGAGCCGCTGGGCAATCGCGATCAGGACCACGCAGATAATCGAGATGACGATGCCGAGCGCGCCCACGCGGCCGCGCATGCCGTCGAGGTAGAGAAAATAGAGCAGCGGGCCGAGAGGCTCCGAGCCCGGACTATAAAGGAAAAGCGTCGCGCTGAACTCGCGGATAAAAATCGTCGCCAGGATGATCCAGCCCGCCATAATGCCCGGGCGCATGAGGGGGATGAGAATGCGGCGGAACGTCTCGAAAAAACCGGCGCCGCAGGCGGTGGAAGCCTCCTCCAGCTCCTTGTGAACTTGAACGATCGTGCTGCTCACCGCCCGAAGACCGTAAGGCAGGAACCGCGTCACGTAGGCGATCAAGATGATCCAAATCGTCCCATAGACGGGAATCGGAAAATCCACGTAGGCCCAGAGCAGTCCGAGCGCGAGCGCGCTACCGGGGAACGCCCACGGAATAAAAACCAATCCTTCCAACAAGCCGCGGGCCGCGATTTTGGTTCTGATCGTGATGTACGACGTGAGCGAAGCGAGCAGCATGCAGATCGTGGCGCCGCCGAGGGCGAGAATCAGGCTGTTGCGAAAGGCTCTATGGGCTCTCGCGTTGTCGAGGATGTACTGATAATTGCTGAGCGTCAGGTTCTGCCAGGTCTGCCACGTCGGGACGTGATAGTAAGGCAGCACCGAGACCAGCAGCAGCACCAGGAACGGCAGGGCCACCAATATGACGAGCAGCACGAAGGCGACGCTCGAGGCGAGATAGCGCCACCCTCCCAAATCGATCTGGTGCGGCTGAAAGGCCTTGCCCGTCACCGTGGAAAAACTCTCCACCTGCGAAGTGAAGCGGCGATAGAGATAAACAAAGAGCAGGGCGATGATGAGAATTTCCACCCCGTAGGCGGCGGCGAGGTTGTGGTTGGTGGGAAAAGAGCCGAGCGCCTCGCGCCAAATCTTCGTGGTAAAGACTTCGATGCGCGCCGGCAGGGCGATGATAGCCGGCGTGTCGAAGCTCTCCAGCGCGCGCACGAAGTTGAGTGTCCCGGCCGCCAGGATCGCCGGCCGCATCAGCGGAAAAGTAATCCGGGCGACCACGCCGATCTCGTTCGAGCCGAGAGTCTTGGCGGATTCTTCGAGCGACGGGTCCATGCCCTTGAGCGCCGCCGCGATGATGAGAAACGCGAGCGGCGTCAGAATCAATCCCTCGACGAAAATCAGGCCCGGTAGGCTGTAGATGTTGAAGAGCGCGGTTTCAAATCCGAGCCGCATCCACAAGCCGTTGATGAGACCGTTGCTCGGGTTAAGCAGCAACACCCACGAGATCGAAATCAACAGCGGCGGCATGATGTTAGGAATAATGGCGGTAAGCTCGAAGAGCCTTCGAAACGGAGCGTTCGTGCGGATGGTGATCCACGCCAGCACAAGCGCCAGAATCACCGACATACCGGAAGCGCCGATGCCGAAGATAAAAGAAGTGAGCAGCAGGCGGTACGATTCCGGGTCCGAGTAGGCGTGGATGTAATTTGCCAGAGTAAAATGGCCCGGCACGCCGAGCGGGGAGTCGGTGAAGCTCCCATATAAAAGAAAAAAACTCGGATAAAGCGCCAGAAATGCGATGACTCCGGCGACTCCGATAAAAACCAGATTGATGGGCTGACTAAAGAATAAAACAACTCGGGCGAGGCTCCAGGAACCGGGGAGCGCCCGCCCGATTGCAACAGTTCTATCGTTCACCGGTTTTGACCCTATTGCAGGAAGATTTTGGTGTACTCCTTTTTCTTCTCCGCGAAACCTTTTTCGTCGAGATCGTACAACTGGACGAACTGGATCTTATCGGCGTCAGGCAACGGTGGATAGACTCCTTTGCGGTTCACGAACTCGCCCATCTTGGCGATGATCGTCATGCTCTCCTGGCCGAGGAAATAGTCGATAAACGCTTTGCCGGCATTGACATGGGGAGCCTTGCTGCCGAGCGTCAGATAGTGGCCGTCGCCCATCATTTTCTCCAGCCTGACGTAGTCCAACGGCGCTCCTTTTTGACCGAAGATGTAAGAATATTTCACATAGGTGATCGCGATCGGCATCTCTCCGGTCGAAACGCGCTCCGCAGCGGGCAAGAGAGATTCGACCAAGATGGGCTTCATGGCGGCTAGATCCCGAATGTATTTTTCGGCCTTTTCTTTGCCCATCAGCTTGTCCAGGCTGGCGACCCATTGCGTCGTGGTCGTGTGCTGAGTCGGATCAGGCATCACTAGCTTGCCGCGATACTGAGGCTTCACCAGGTCTTCGAGAGATTTCGGCGCGTCGGCGGGCTTGATGATTCCCTTGTTGTAGACGATGCCGATGATGACATTGCGGTATCTGGGACCCAGGTTCGGGTCAATCGATTCTTTGGTGAATTCCTTGGCTGACGGAGAATCGTATTTGGCGAAGATTCCCTGCTTCTGCATGAGCTGCATGGGATTATCGTTGGTCAAGATAATATCGAAAAGAGGCTTGCCGGCGCGGTACTCGGTCACAGCGCGGTCCATCACTTTGGTCGCCGACGCTCTCCAGTACTCGACTTCGATTCCGGTTTTCTTTTGAAAAGCCTTGCTGACGGCATCAGCAGTGTCGGATTCAAGAGAGCCGTAGATGACGACTTTCCCCTCTTTCTTCGCCGCATCGGAGACCGTTTGGCCAAAGGCCTGGCCGGCCGCAAAGACAACCAGGAATGGCAGCGCAACGAGACCCAAGATTCTTCGCATGGGTTTGTCCTCCTTCTAAACCAATTAGACGACCGCTCGGCAGATAACATCAAAATCACCAAATTGAGTCAAGATCAACCACGGGCACAATTCAAAAGGCAGGGTATGCCCTGTGCCGGTTGACACCGACAGAACCGGATCATATAAGCAATCTCGAACTTTTTCTTGACGGAGAAGAGAATTTCATGGACAAAATCGATTTAGTCATTAAAGGCGGCGAAGTCTGGACACCGGGAGGTTTTGTCGCGGCCGATGTTGCCGTCGTGGCGGGAAAGATCGGCGGCTTGGCCAAGCCGGGCTCGTTTCCGCAAGCCGATAGAATCATCGACGCCAGGGGCAAGAAGGTCGTTCCCGGGCTGATCGACACGCACACCCACCATCGAGATCCGGGTTTTACCCACAAAGAAGATCTGACGACGGCGACGCGCGCGGCCGCCGCCGGCGGCGTGACGCTATCGGTCGGCATGCCGAACGTCAATCCGCCGACGACCACGGTGGAGCGCTACCGCGCTCTGATCGAAGACCACAAAAAGAAAGCCATCGTCGATTTCAATCACAATCCTTCGGGCACGGTGCCCGAACAAATTCCGGCGCTCGCCGAAGCCGGCTGCCTCGCGTTCAAAATTTTCATGGTGCGCGACACCGGCCGCGACTATCCGCACATGCCCGGCATCGGGCTGCACAACCACGGCCAACTTTTCCGCTCGTTCGAAGCCGTGGCGCAAACGGGCCTGCCGTTGATGGTCCACCCGCACGATCAGGATTTGATGGACGTCATCGAGCAGCGCTACTGGGAGCGCGGCGACCGGAGCCCGCAGGCCTACGGCAAAGCGTACCGCGACTTCGACGGCATCATCTGGGACACGGCGATCGCGACGCTGATCCGCTTCCAGAAATCCGCCGGGACAAAGCTGCACATCCTTCACATGAGCACGCCGGGCGGCATCGAGATGATTCGGCGCGCCAAAGACGAAGGACGGCCCGTTACCGGCGAAGTCAATCCATGGGCGCTTTTTCTGGCGACGTGGGAGAACGTCGAGAAGCTCGGGCCGTACTGTCTCGGCTTCTGGGTGCCCGACGAGCATGCCGAGGCGCTCTGGACGGCGATCGACGACGGCACGATCGAAGTCGTCGGCACCGATCACGCGCCGCATACCAAGGAAGAGAAAGACATCGGCTGGAAAGACATGTGGCAGTCTCCCGGCGGCGAGCCGCAGATTCAAGATTACCTCAAATTATTTTTGACCGCCGTGAATCAGGGCAAATTGACTCTGGACAAGTTGGTCCGGATCACTTCGTACAATCCGGCGCGCATCTTCGGCGTCTATCCGCAGAAAGGCGTGATTCAGGTCGGCTCGGACGCCGACCTCACGGTCATCGACATGGCACGCGAGGAGACGATCACGAACGAAACGACTTACACCAAGGTCGGCTGGACGCCGTACCACGGGCGTAAAATAAAAGGCGCGCCGATCTTCACGATAGTCCGCGGCAAAGTCGTGATGGAGGACGGCAAGGTGGTGGGGAAGCCGGGAGATGGGGAGTTTGTCAGGCCGGTTCGCTAAGGAAACCGCGTATCCGCAATCACCTCATTTGCGTCGATCCTGTTCATCACCAGACCGTCGATCAGCTTCGGAAAAAAATACGTCGTCTTCTGCGGCATCTTTTCGCCCGCGCTCGTGACGGCGAGAAGCTCCTCCACCTTGGTCGGATTCAAAATAAACGCCGCCGCGAAATCTTCCTTGTCGAGCGCGCGCAGCACGTGCCCCGCGTCCTGCGAATAATTGATCGCGCCTTCCTTCACCTGCTCGTCCGGATTCAAGCCGAGAATGTGATCGAGAACCAGCCGGTGCAGCACGCTCACGTCCAGCTCGCGGAGCGGCGCGCTCAAGTCGCCGGCCAGCCGCTGCATGAAGCGCTTGTTCTTAAGCCGCAAAATTAAATAGCGCGGATCGCGCTTGAACGACGCGCCGATCAGGCGATGCTTCTTCGCGCCGCTCTCGAGCGCTTTTAAGAACGATCGCTGGCCCTCGGCGTTCTTGGGATACGGCTCGATGTAAAAATAGCGCATCAGCGCTTCTTCGAGCTGCTGAAACGGAATGGCTTGAAAAGAGCGAACCAACCGATGCGTCGGCAGAATCATCACGCCTTCGTCCTGCATGTTGGCGCAATACATCATCACGTAGTTGAACGCCTCGCGTCCGGTAAAGCCCGGCGTCTGCTGGCGCATGCGCTCGCGATAACCCATCGCGGCCTCGTAGCGATGGTGCCCGTCGGCGATCAAAAGCGATTGCTGCTCCATCTCGCGCTGGGCCATGCGTAGAAGCTCCGCGTCTGCGATGCGCCAGAGGCGGCAGCCCGCGCTCTTGTCTTCCTTGACCTCGACGTGCGGCGGCGTTCCCTGCGCGCGCTCGGCGAGCAAGCGATTGATCATCTGTTTCGGCTCCGAATAGAGCGCGAAGATCGGACTTAAATTCGCGTGGCAGGCGAGCATCAACTTCAATCGGTCTTCTTTCGGCGCCGCCAGCGTCCCCTCGTGGGGACGGATCGCTCCGCTGGAAAAATCTTCGATGCGGACGAGGGCGATGAAGCCGGCGCGCTCGTGCTCTTTATCTTTGTAGCTGAAGCGGTGGCGGAGAAAATAAATCGCCGGCGTTTCATCCCGAACTAGAACGCTGTCGTTTTGCCATTCGGCGAACAGCCGCGCGACGGTTTCATACGGCTGCGGCTCCTGATTAAGGATCAGCCTGACCACGTTATAAGGAGATCGCTTGTAGAGCTTCTCCTGTTCCTCCGGCGAGATCACGTCGTAGGGCGGCGCGATGACTTTTGAGGAGTCGCTGATTTTTTTCGGATTGTAAAGTATGCCGCGAAAGGGTGCGATGTGTGCCATCCGTGATGTCACTCTCCTGAATAAGCGATGTTGGGATACTCTCGGTAGCGGTTTTCCGGATCGGCGGCGGAAAAGGCGCAGAAGAGTTCGAGCGGCTTCTTTCCCGTGTTGACCGTCATGTGGCGCTTTCCCGCGGGAATCAAAATCGCGTCGCCCGCCTTGACGCGCGCGACCTCGCCTTCTACCCAGACCTTGCCGCTCCCTTTCTGCACGTAGATCACTTCTTCCATGCCGCGGTGGCTGTGCGGATGGCGCGGGCCGCTTTCTTTGACCGGCGCGACGCTCACGAGACGAAGCGCGATGCCTTTGGAATTCAATTTCCGGTGCGAGACCATCTCGCGGAAGACGCGGCTCGACGCTTTCTTCGGCGCGACCCGGCTGCGATGGATTTTTCTAACGGCCAACGACGTCCTCCAACACTTCCCCGATGGCCACCGTTCGACGCTGGCGCGCCGAGCGCAGCGCCGCTTCGATCACCGCGAGCGCGGCCGTGCCTTCTTTCCCGCCGATCTCCGGCGGCTTTTTCTCGCGGACGCAATCGGCGAACTCCTCCAATTCCTCGCGGAACATATCGCCGCGGCCGAGCGGTATCGGCTCATGCTCCGACGAGCCTCGGTGCTGAATTTCCAGCCGGCTGTGCTCGTCCACGACATCCGAACGACTCCAGAAATTGAAATCGACGGTGAAATAAAGATTCGCGTCCATGCCGTAAACGTAGGTGTAAAACGTTCCTTGCGACGCCCAGTTTGAGCCGATGTAACAGAGCTGGCCGCTTGCCATTTCCAAGAGCGTCATCGTCACGTCTTCGATTTCCGCCGGTGTGTAGAGTCGCTTGACGATCGACGTTGCCGTCTTCACCGGGCCGAAAAGATAGTGCAGTGTGTCCACGTGATGCACGGCGAGCTGGATCAGCGGCCCTCCGGGGCTTTTGTCTCTATACCAGCGCCATTTATCCGGTGTCAGCTCCATGCTCCGGTCGTTTGAAAAATTGCACTCGGCCATCACCAGCTTGCCGATTCCACCCCGGTCAAGAATCTCTTTGATCTTCCGGTTGCCCTGAAGCCGCCGCGCGCTATGGCCGACCGAGAGAATCACGCCGGCCCGGCTGCACGCGCGCTCAATCTTCACCGCGTCGGCGAGGACGTGTGCGATCGGCTTGTCCACATAGACGTGCTTGCCCGCGGCCGCGGCTTCAGCAATTGGCTCGGCGTGCGCGTCGTTCGGCGTCGTAACGATGACGCCTTCGACGTCCGGATCTCTCAGCAGCTCGGCGTAACTCGCTGCGGCGCGGCAATGATATTTTTGGGAAAATTCGGCGCGGCTTTTTTCCGACCGGCTGAAGCAGCTCACGATCTTCAACCGATCGCTACTTTTCACCGCGTCGGCGAGCGTCTTGGCCCAGCGGCCCAGGCCGACCGAGGCAACTCTAACGGGTTCATTTGCCATCAATTTTATCCATGCGGCGCCGCTCCTCGGCAGCGAACCATCCGGCCGGCTGCAAAGGGGCGAGCGCTGAGTGCCGAGGACTGAACGTTCGGAGCACGACCTTTTACTCGCCTAACTCTCTAAAGGTTGTGCGAATATATTCCGCCGCCGCTTCGGATACTTTTTCGAGAAACTCTTGCGCCTTTTCCGGCGTCGCGTTTTTGGGATTGCCGTACCAGCCGGTCGGCGCGATCTCGCGGATGTCTTTCAAAAACGGATAGGCGGCGCGTCCGCGCCGCAAACTGTCGATCTTCTGCGCCCGCTCCGGGGGAGATGGATTCGTCGCTCGTTCGAGATGAACCAGCGAAGGCTCATAGGCGAGAATCGGCAGAACTTCCAGCTCGCCGCCGTGCGTGAGGCCGCATTCTTTGCCGAAAAGCTCATAGGCGATATAGCACGCCTGCACCACGAGCACGCGCGCCGCGTGGCGCTGCTGGACCGAGACCGCGGCGAGATTCATCGCCGAGGTGTTGCCTTCGTGCCAGTTGAGAAAAACGATTTTCTTTGCGCCGTGGCGGATGACGCTCTCACAGATGTCTTCGACGACGGAGATGAAAGTCTGTGGCTTCAAGCTGAGCGATCCCGGAAACGACATGTGAAACGGAGTCACGCCGATGGGCGAGAAGGGAACCAGCAGGGCGTCCACTTTGTCCGCGACGACTTTTCCGATCGCGAGCGATGCGAGGTAATCTGTCCCGCACGGAAGATGCGGCCCGTGTTGCTCGACGCTCCCCATCGGTAGGATCACGAGACCGCTGCGCTTGAGGATCGCCTCGGCCTCGGGCTGCGTGATCTTCAGCAGCGACTCTCTCACAACGCGGCTCCGGCGGATCTGTCTTCGCCGATCTCCTCGGCGATCAACGCTTCCAGCTCTTCTTCGTGGCGGAGAAACGGCTCCGACAGCCGCACGCGCGGTCGGGGCAGCTTGACGTCGATAATCGTCCGCACCTTCGACGGCCGGCGACTGAGCACGACGATCCGGTCCGAGAGAAAAACCGCCTCGCGCACGCTGTGCGTGACGAAGAGAATCGTTTTTTTCGTTTCCGCCCAGATATCGACCAGCATCTGTTGCAGGCTCGTGCGCGTCTGCGCGTCGAGCGCGCCGAACGGCTCGTCCATGAGCAAAAGCTCCGGCGAGTAGGCGAGGGCGCGCGCGATGCCGACGCGCTGCTTCATGCCGCCGGAGAGGCGATGGGGAAAAATTTTCTCGAATTCGTCGAGCTTGACCATTCCGAGATAATGCTTGACGATCCCGTCGTGCTCGGCGGCGGGAACGCCTTTCATCTTGAGGCCGAAGCAGATGTTGTTGCGCACGGTGAGCCAGGGGAAGAGCGCGAATTCCTGAAACACCACGCCGCGGTCCAGGCCGGGGCCGTCGATCGGATGGCCGTCGAGCAGAACTTCGCCTGAAGATTTCTCGTAAAGGCCGGCGAGGATCATCAGCAGCGTCGACTTCCCGCAACCGCTCGGACCGATAATCGTAACCAGCTCGCCTTCCTTGATTTCCAAATTAACGCTGTCGATGGCGGTGATCGACGAGAATCTGCCGAAGCCTTCATCGATTTGAAAAACCTTGCGCAGATTGCGGACGAGAAGTTTGGGCGACATCGTTACTCGTGCTCGTGGCTCGTGCTCGTGAAAGAGGATCGTCCGCGACTAACACGAACACGAACACGATCACGAGCACGGCTTTTGTTTTTCACAGCTCCCGCACCATTCCCCACCGCTCCACGGTGAAGATTTCCAGCGAGCGCAGCACGACGCGCTCCAGAAGAAAACCCAAAACGCCGATGACGATCACGCCGGCGTACATCACGTCGGAGGCGAGAAAGGCGCGCGCCTCGAAGATGCGGTAGCCGATGCCGGTGCCGATCGAGGCGAGCATCTCGCCGGCGACGAGAATGCGCCAGGCGCGGGAAAATCCCTGGCGATAGCCGGTGATGATCGCCGGCAATGCCGCGGGAATCAAGATTTTGTAAAACAGGTTCGCGCCGGCGCAGCCTAGCGCGCGGCCCGCGTTGATGAGCGAGGCGTCCACGCTTTTTACGCCGGCCCACGTGTTGAGCGTGATGCTGAGACTGGCTTCGAACGCGAGAGTGAAAATAATCGCCTTCTCCGACAGGCCGAACCAGAGGATAACGATCGGAAAAATGGCGATGCCGGGAATGGCGAGAAAGAAGTTCAGCGGCGGCACGAAAATTCTTTCCACCCAGCGGCTCGTGCCCATGAGCAGGCCGGACAGAGTTCCGACGATCATGGCGAAAAAGACGCTGGACAAAAGCCGTGCGAGCGAATGCGCCACGTCGCGCAAAAAGATGCCTTCGACCGTCAGCTCCCACATTTTTTTAAAAATTTCCGTGACGGTGGGAAAAAGCGCTGGGTGGATGAATTCCATCCGCGCCACTCCTTCCCAGAGGAGCAGCACGAAGGCCAGCGGCAGAAAATTGTCGAGGAACGCGCTTAGATAGTACGCGGGCGTGGCGCGGCTTCCCGGCCGCGCGTCCATGCGGCCGCCGGGAACGGTGACTTCCGATGCTCGTTGCATCGCGCTATTTTGCGCTCGCTTTCTCCGCGAAGCGATTGTCGATGGC
>JBGPTS010000084.1:0-14972 GCA_041490745.1 Binatia bacterium
CATGAAAATATATTTGAAATGGCGGCCGTCGTCGATCGGCACGTGCCAGTGGACCGAGTAGCCTTCGCCGATCGTCGAGCCGCCGAAGGCGCTGGCGTTGGGAAAAATAAAATTGGTGATGCGCAAATAGCTTTGATCCGCGCCGGCGGCGCGCGTCGTATAAATCCGCAAACCGAAATCTGTGACCTCCACGTCGATCGCCGGCGCGACGTCTTTACCGAGGAGCGCATTGTCGCTCTTTTCGCTCCCTTGAACGACTCTCCGCCGCGGGATATCGCCTTCCGCCAGCGACTGATGCAAGAACGAAAGATGCACCGGGTCGATGTTGCCTTCGTTGCCCTGCAGGTAATTGCCGTTAATCAAATTTTTCGTGACTGTCCGGTTTTCCTCCGGTACGCCGAGAAATTCGTAGTTCGGCAGCAAAGGCGGATCGCCGGGCCCCATGTAGGCGAAAATCACGCCGCCCGCTTCGCGGCACGGATAAGCGAGATGGCAGATTTCGCTTCGATGCGCGCCGCCGCCCGGCTCGCCCGGCTGCTCGATCACTTTGCCCCAAATGTCGTAGAGCCAGCCGTGGTACAGGCACCGAAGGCCGCCGTCCTCGACGCGCCCGTAGCTCAAATCGGTGCTGCGGTGCGAGCAGTGGATGCCTAACAGTCCGGGACGGCCGCGGTCGTCACGAAACAAAACCAAATCCTCGCTGAATATTCTCACCGCGCGCGGCGCGCCGCCGGCAGGCAACTCCTCCACCAGCGCCACCGGCTGCCAATAGCGCCGCATGAGGTTGCCGCACGGAGTCCCGGGGCCGCTTTGCGTGAGCAGTTCGTTCTCTTCCTGCGTGATCATGGGCTGAGCCTCGGCAGTTTACATCGATTCGCCGCCTTCAAACTAGGCGAAATCGCGACCGGGCGTCAAGTGGGGAAACGTCGCGTCGAGCAAGCCGGCGCCGACGACCGTTGATCTCTCGCGCGCGGCTATGGTAAGCCGTGGCTGAAACGGGAGGGATTATGAAAAACCGCCGAGCGCTGAAACGATCTGTTTTTGCCGCGACCCTGTTCCTATCAGGCCTCTGGCTCAATCCGGAAATTGCCGCCCAGGAAAATTTCTACAAGGGAAAAACGATCAAAGTCGTCATCGGGACGACGCCGGGCGCGCTGTACGATCAATGGTCGCGGCTGATCGCGGCGCACATGGGAAAGCACATTCCGGGAAATCCCGAGATGATGCCGCAAAACATGCCGGGCGCCGGCCACAAGATCGCGGCGAACTATGTTTACAACGTGGCAAAACCCGACGGCCTCACGCTGATCGGATCGATCGTGCCGTCGCTCTATTTCGACCAGCTCTTGAAGCGCGAGGAAGTCCAGTACGACTGGGCCAAGTTCGCCTGGATCGGCGCTCCCGTAAAGGGCGCGAGCCAGATGTATATGCGCGCCGATACCCCCTACAAGACGATGGACGACGTGCGCAAGGCCGGCGAGCCGCCGAGGTGCGGGACGCAGTCAACTTCGGATCAGGCGTATTTTTTGCCGAGGCTCTTCGATGAAACCCTGGGAACGAAGTTCAAACTGGTCTCCGGCTATCCGGGCGGCCCGGAGATCGACCTTGCCGTCGAGCGTGGCGAGATTCACTGCCGCGCCTTTACCGTCGAGGCGTTTTTTGCCCGCGAGCCTTATCTCACGTGGCAAAAAAATAAATTTGTGCGCAACATCATTCAGACCGGGCGGCAGAAGGACCCGCGCCTGCCCGACACGCCGACTGTTTTCGAGCTGATGGATCGTTACAAAACGCCGGATGCGGGGCGTCGTCTCGCCACGGTGATGCTGGCGGCAGACGAGCTGGGCCGGCCGATGCTGGGAAGTCCCGGCATCCCGGCCGACCGGGTAAAGATCCTGCGCGAGGCGTTCGAGAAAACCATGAAGGACCCCGCCTTCCTGGCGGAGGTGGCGAAGCGAAAATACGAGCTCAGCCCGACGCCCGGCGAAGAGCTGGAGCGCATTGTGAAGGAAGCGATGTCGCAGCCGCAGGACATTATTCAGAGAATGAAAAAAGTTTTGGAGGAATGAGGAGTCGCCATGAACAAACAAAAACAAAGAATTGTGCGGATCTTGCTCAGTCTCTCGGCCGGCGTGCTGCTTATCTTTGTCGCGACGACAACCGCTTCGGCGCAAACGTCGCTGGAGCAGTCAATGGTCAGCGCCGGCTTTATGTGGGCAAAGGCGGACGATTGCAATATCGATTCGGATCGCTTTTCCCGTAACGTCATAATGCTCACCGAAAGTTACGGAAAAAATAATGGCAGCTACGGTTATACACTGTTGGACGAACATCTCTTGAGAACCCGCATTTGCGTCACCTTCGGCTGTAGCGGTAACAACCCACCCTCCCCCTATGCCGATGTTTCCTGCGAGCGGTTTGGCCAAATGTTTCGCAGTCTCCGCATCAATCAACCCGACTGGCAGGTATCGGAAGGGTTTCGATAACGCGACGCACTCCTTCGGCGAATAAGAGACGCGATGGAAGAAAAGGATCTCAAGATCGACGCCGCCACGGCCGCACGGGAAACGCTGCAGGAGCGCCAACCGGGAGAAGATCTCGACGAAGCGCTGCTCAGGAGCTGCAAGAAGCTCTATGGCGAGTCGGGAATGACGGCTTTTCAGGCGCTGCAGAGCGCGGTTGCGAGCATTGCCGAGTTAACCAAAATCGATCGTGAGACGGCTCTCAAGCAAATCGCCGAAGGAAAGAGCTCTGTCCGGGTGTCGGCCAGCATTCACGCGACTCATAAATTTACGACAAGCTCGATGGGCGATTTGTCGCCCGAGACGCGCGCCGAAATCGATAAAGCGCTCGCCGAAGGCAAGAGCAAGGTCGTATTCACGAAAACGTTCAGCGTAAACAAGAAGCCGGCCGACATGAACCGCTGCGCCGGCTGCGGCTTCGAATTTCCTGCCGAGATTTCTACTTGCCCGCAATGCGGGAAGACGATCCTGCGCTCTTTCTGGGCGCGTTTGTTGAGAAAATGAGTTCGCGCCTTAAACTCCGCGCGCGTTGTCGCCGATGAAAGTCGTTCTCGTTCAACCCCCCGTCCAGGATTTTTACGAAACGAATGTGCGGCTGCAGCCGATCGGGCTCGCTTATATAAAATCCGCGGTGAAGAAACACCTGCCGGACGTGGAAGTCGCCATCAAAGACTACCACCGAGGATGCGGGCGCAGGACGGTGCCGATTCCAAAACCGCTCGGCTATCTTACCGAATATTATCCCGTCGCGGACCAATCCCCTTTCTCGACTTTTCACCAGTATTACCACTTCGGCCGCTCGTTCGATGAGATCGAGGCCGAGCTGGCGGCGATGAAGCCGGACGTTGTCGGGATTTCGTGTCTGTTCACGCCGTATTACCGCGAGGCACTGGAAGTCGCGCGGCGGGTGAAAAAGAGACTCGACGTCCCGGTGGTCATGGGCGGGTCGCACGCGTCGGCGGCGCCGCAGTCGCTGCTCTCGTCGCCCGATGTGGATTACGTGATTCGCGGCGAAGGTGAGAAAGCGTTCGTGGAGTTTCTGGAGTTCCTCCAAGGCCGGAGACCGGTCGAAGCGGCGCCGAACCTGGCTTATAAAAAAGACGGGCAACTTTGCTTCAATCCGGTCGGCGAAAATTTTCCTATCGACGAGCTGCCGTTTCCCGATCTCAGCGACTTCGCGCCGTCGAGCTACACGCTCGCCGGAAAGCCGATGACGTTCATGATCACGTCGCGGAGCTGTCCGCACAAGTGCTCGTTCTGCTCGGTCCACACGACGTTCGGAGAAAAATACCGGCTCCGCTCTTTGGAAAACGTGCTCGAAGAAATCGAGTTGCGTTACGAGCAGGGCTACCGCGCGATCGACTTCGAAGACGACAACCTCACCTATTATAAGACCACGTTCAAGGAACTGTGCCGGCGCTTGATCGCGCGCTTTCCGCGCGGCGCGCTCGAATTGGCGGCGATGAACGGCATCAGCTACTTGAGCTTGGATGAAGAGATGCTGGAGTTGACGCGCGCGGCGGGATTCTCGCATTTGAACCTGGCGCTCGTGAGCTCGGACAAAACCGTGCGCGAGACGACCAAGCGCCCGCACACGCTCGGCGCCTACGTGAAGGTAGTCGAGAAGGCGTTTCAGCTCGGCTTCAAGATCGTCTCGTATCAGATTCTCGGTCTGCCGAATGAAACTCTGGCAAGCATGATCCAGACGCTCGCGTTCAATACGCGCCTGCCCGTACTGCTCGGCGCGTCGCCGTTTTACCAGACGCCGAACGCGCCGATCGCGCGGGATTTGGATTTTTCAGACGATGATTGTTTGCGCTCGCGCCTCACGGCGATGGCGGTGGAGACCGACAGCTTCGACCGCGAGGACATCTACACGCTCTTCGTCGCGACGCGGATCGTGAATTTTCTCAAAGGCGTGCCGCTTTCATCTTCCGCCCGACTCACTGATCTACTCGAACGGTCGTGGACAGACAAACGATTGCAGATCGGCTTCGAGCTACTGAGAATTCTCGCGGAAACGCGGCGGCTCTATTTCTGGACGAAGAGCGGCCTGATCGAAAACAAAAAGTTCAGGACTGAGATTTTTCTCCGTGTCCTCGCCGAGGCGGGAGAGATCGCCTGCCAAAATGGACGGCGAATCGGAGCCGGCGATTTCGTGTCTGCCGCCGTTTTGCCGAACCGGGCGGCGGCGCTTGAGCCTGGCCGAACGGCGACCGTCGTTTAGTGGCCCAAATCCCAACAATCTATGAAAGTTTCCGCTTTAAGTGTTCCGCCAGCCGTAGAGCAAGCGCCACCAGCGTCAGGCTTGGATTTGCCGCCGGAGATGATGGGAATACCGACAGATCGCAAGCGTATAGATTGTCGTAGTTGAAAAATTTGAGGTTGACGTCCACGACCCCGTCCAAGCGCGTTCCGTTTCGCTGAACGCTCATGCGTAACGTCCCGACTTCATGCGCCGCAGCCCCGCTCCCCGCTCGTTTGAGAGTCAGTTTATCGCCGGCTATCGGCCTTCCTCCCAAAAATTCAACGATTTTGTTTTTTACACCATTGATCTCCGGCAAATATTCGCCGTCCGTCGGGCTGTCCAGCATTTTTATGAGCGGCTTTTCATAATACCGATCGGACTGTAGCAGGGAATTCCCTTCCATGAGCTTCGCATTCAAAAGGAAAGCGACCCCACAAAACATTTGCCGGCCCTTGGCCCGGTCATGGGCCCGGAGAAGGTCCGGATCGACGAACCGGCCTTCGTTGAAATCGTCGCCGAGTTCCAGGATTACATTATAGGGATGCAAACGCAGATCGGCGCGTTTGTGCCGGAGTAAAACTTTTGCGCTCGCTTGGCTATTGTAGACGGGTGAAGAAGAAGGAACGGAAAAGCGCATATAAAAAATCGGGTGGGAAGTCATCCCGATGCCGATTAAGCCAGCGGCATCGGCGAGACGGCTGAGTTTGGCCAGTTTGGCGCTTTCCACCGTGCCGCAGCTCAATACGATTGCCTTGCCTCTAAACGTCCGGACCTTGTCTTCCACGAGATCATGAGCGATGACGCCGGTTGCTCGGCCATGGAGGCTTTCAATCGACGTCGCCAAATGGTTCAGGTTGATCGTCAGCCGGTGATTTCCTTTATCATGGTCGGTAAGCCGGGATTCCATTAGTAGATCCGCGGTAGAAAATACTCCGGTCGGAACCATTCTTAATTCGGGGGCGGTTTGCTCGATGGCCATGGGCGCGCCGTACGGCTGAAATTCCTGCAACTTCTGGGAGAGAAGAAGTTTGATTCGATCTTCATATCCTGAGGCGAAATCCGATTTCTTGACCAGTCTCTCGGCAAGGTCATAGCCGCGCGTTTCAAGGTATTGCTTAATTTCATCCGGCCAGAGCTCCAACTCCCAGGGCGCGAGCCTCGGAATGAGCCCGCCCCAAAAGAGCGATCGGCCTCCCAGGTTGAACGCCTGCGCGCCGACGTACTTCGAGTCCGGAGCGTTCGTATAGTTTTTCAACTTGAAGTCGTCCCAAAAACTGGAGATATTCTTGTTGGATTTTCCGATTTCGTGCCTGCGCGGCAAGTTGCCGACGTGGGTTGGGAAGAGAAAACCACCCGCTTCCAGAAGAAGAACGTCCAACCCCAGGTCGGAGAGTTGATCGGCAAGAACCCCTCCGCCCATCCCTGAGCCGATCACGATGACGTCATAGCGCTTGTTTTCATTCGCGGTCGCCGGAAAAAAACGTCTTTGCACGTCGCCGTTCTCGGCCTGGATCTCATCCACGATGGTGGAAAATTTTATCTTGTCATAAAAGTAGTCGGCCTGATCCTTGGGTTTAACGAACAGGCTCGGCCCTTCCATCCAGTAGCGTCGATCCAGTATGAATTTGAATTCCATTCCCGGCGGCGAGCCGTCGGCGGGGAAACCGAAGACCCATTCACCCTGCTGATACTTCCCGATGATGTCGTTTCGCCAATTATCGGCGCTGGTGCGGATAGCGATTTGAGCGCCCGGTCGATACCGCGCAGTTTTCAAACGGATCGTAAACGCGCTTCGGCTCGACGCCTCGGACGGTGACGATAGGCCATACGCAAACGCGGCGCCGAGCGTGGCGGTCGATGTGACGTGTAAAAACTCGCGGCGGCTGTAAAGTTTCATTGCTGCCTTCGCCTTTGCGCTTTTCGGTATATAAATCGCAGGCGCGATAAAAACGCCCAAACAAAAAAACCGGATTTAATTTTGTTCGAGTATCGCTTCGGCGTCGATCGTGATCTCGACCGCGGCGCCGACGACGACTCCGCCCTTATCCAACGGCGCGTTCCAGCTCACGCCGAAGTCGTGACGGTTGATCGTCGTCGTCGCGACAAACCCCGCCCTTGTCTTCGGACCCTTATCGACTCCGTCTTCCCACCAGGGAGTTTGCCATTGGCCCAGGTAATGAACGTTCAGCGCCACGGGCCGCGTGACGCCGCGGATCGTCAGCTCGCCGGTGAAAACGGCATCGCTCGCGCCTGTAATCTCGGCCTGATTCCCTTTGAATGTGATCGTCGGATAATGCTCCACGTCGAGAAAGTCCGCGCTCTTTAGATGCGCGTCGCGGTCGGCCTCGCCGGTCCAGATCGCGGCCGCGTCGATCGTGACCTCGACCGAAGCCGCGCGCGGATTCGCGGGATCGAATTGAAGCGCGCCATGAACGTTTTTGAAATGGCCGCGAACGATCGTCACCATCATGTGACGCGCGCTGAACTCCGCCCCCGTGTGGCCGGGCTCGAAAAACCATTTAGCCATAGTCGAGTTCCTTTCCCCCAACGATAGATCACCGCAGCCGCGCTAGAAAATGGGCGAGGTCGAAAATCTCTTCGTCGCCGATCGCGTAGAGCACGTCCGCCATCGAGGCATCGTAGCCGCGGCGCAGGTTGTTTTTATATTCATGCAGCGCCTTGGCGAGGTAGTCCTCGCGTTGGCCGGCAAGGCGAGGAACGTTCTGTTCACCGGAATAATTCCGGTTATGGCAAAAGTTGCAGCGACGCTGCTCGATCAGCGCGCGCGCCCGTTCCACGCGCGCGGGATCGGCGGCGCCTCCCCGCGGCTCGGGCGCCGGCAGCCGGGAAATAGTTTCGGCCATTTTTTTTAAATCGTCGTCGCTGAGCCCTTGCATCGCCTGATTCATCGGCTCGACGACGCGGAGTTTTTCCCGAAACATGAGAAGCTGGACGGTGAGGTAAAACGCCGGCTGTCCTCCGAGAGACGGCACGCCGGGGATCTCCGACCGGCCGTTCGCGCCGTGGCAGGCGAGGCACGACGCGAGCCGCGCGTCGAGCGCTTCGGCGCCGGCTGCCGGCGCCGTCATCGAGACAAACGCCGCGGCGATGCCCAGCGCGAGCGCCGGCGCTCGGCAGGCGCCCGTCAACGTCCCGCGACCTTGGCGATGCCGTAAGTTACGCGATAGACCGCGCCCGCGTGGTCGTCGGAGACGAGCAGCGAGCCGTCCTTCATGACTTGCACATCGACCGGCCGGCCGCTGTATTCGTTGTTCTGGAGAAAGCCGGTGAGAAACGGCTCCTGCGATTTTACCGAGCCGTTCTTATTCAAATATACGACGATCACGTCGCCGCCGATCTTCTTCGTCCGGTTCCACGAGCCGTGGCGGGCGATGAAGATCGCGTTCTGATATTGGCTCGGAAACATTTTGCCGGTGTAAAACCGCATGCCGAGCGCCGCCGAGTGCGGGCCGAGCAGCGCGACCGGCTTCTCGAACTCGTCGCACGAGCGCCCCCAACCCAATTCGCGGTCGGTGAAGTTCCCCTGGTGGCAGTACGGAAAGCCGAAGTGCTGGCCGATCTTGGTGACGCGGTTGAGCTCGTCTTCGGGCAAGTCCTCCGACAGCCAGTCGCGCCCGTTGTCGGTGAAATAAAAATCCTTCGTCACCGGGTGCCAGTCGAAGCCGACCGAGTTGCGCACGCCGCGGGCCACGACTTCCGCGTCCTTCCCGTCGAGGCTGATGCGCCGGATCTGTCCGTTGGTCGCGGGCGGCTCGCAAATATTGCACGGCGAGCCGACGTTCACGTAAAGCTTGTTGTCCGGCCCGAGCGCCATGAATTTCCAGCCGTGCGACTGGTGATTGAGAAAGTCGCTGTAGATCACGACGGGCTTCGGCGGATTGTCGAGATGGTCTTCGATGTTGTCGAGCTTGGAAATCTTGGTGCCTTCGGCGATATAGAGCGTGCCCTTGTAAAAAGCGAGGCCGTTCGGACGGTCCAGCCCGGAGGCGATGACTTTGGTCTCGCGTTTGCCGTTTTTCTCGACGATGGCGTAAACCTTGTCGAGAACGCGGTTGCTGACGAACACGGCGCCTTTGTCGCCGAGCCGGAGCGAGCGCGCGTTAGGAATCCCGCTCGCATAGACTTCGATCTTAAAACCCTTGGGCAGCTTGAGCTGCGGGATCGGCAGCTTGTCGGGCGGCGCTCCGAACGGCAGCGGCGCGACGTTGCGCAATTGCTGGGCGACTTCGGCGTTGGGAATATCGGGCCGCCCCGGAACCATCGTCGGCTGCGATTGCAAAGTTGGCAGCGGTTTGGACGGGTCGGGCGCGGACGGCGGCGCCGGCGGTTTTTCCCCCGCCCGCTGCGCACAAGCGGCCAGCGCAACGAGAAGGACGACGAGCGTTGCGGCGAAGAAGAGGCTGCGCGGCGAAATGGACCGTGTATTCATAGGAAATCCTCCGGTTTTGAACTAGTACGAAATTCCTTTTTGCACAACGGCGTTCGGATTTTCCCGCGATCGTTCGGCGCGACTCCAGGACGATCCGATTTCACTTCGCCTTGCCGACTCCCGGCGCGAGCCCGGCGGCGGTGTCCGCCAGCATCTCGCCGTGGCCGATGCCGAGCGTCTTGATCCACCGCTGCTGGCCGAGCGTGAGCGCGATGAAAAAACCGAGCTCGACCAATTCGGGGACGGTGAAGTGCCGGTGCAGTTTCGCCCAGAGCGCGTCGTCGGCGATTTCCGAGTTCCAAACGATCGCGCTCGTATAGGTCAGCGCGACCTTCTCCCGCTCGGAAAATTTATCCGACTCCGTGAATTTCAGCAGCTCGTCGAGCTTGTCCTCGGTCAGTCCTTTCCGTCCAGCCTGGACGGATCGCTGAACCCCTCAATACTCGCATTCGATGGATTTCGAGACATAGACCCGGCAGAGTTCTTTGACCGTATGGTCGAGAACTCCGTTTCGATAGGTGAGGTCCCACGCTTGAGAGAAGGCGCGGATGACGGCCGGGTTGTGCGCGCGGATCGCCTGGCTCTCCGGCCGCGGCGTGCCTTCGCGCCGCGCGCGCTCCAGGTAGCCCAGGATCTCGGGGTCCGTGATCGATGAAAAATCCGGGTAGGGAATGTGCGGCATGTTTCACCTCGCTATGGCATATTTGAAAATCGCCCTTCCCGTCAAACTCAAGCGCTATCGAGCCGGCGCGTTGCGCGCGGCGGGCGCCAGCGCGGATGAAATAAATTCCAGCAGCCGCTCTCGGTGTTTTTCGCGATACGCGATGTACTCCGGCGCGAGCCGCGCGTCTATCAGGCAAAGAAAGATCGCTTCATCGAGCGAACCTTTCTTCGCGGCTTCTTCGAGAATATCGGTCATCTGCGACCGCCTGGCGGGATCTTTCGCGACGAGCTGCCGGTGAAAATCGAGCGTCTCTTTCACCCGGCGCCGATCCTGATCCAGCGGACTTTGCCGACCCTGCGTCCCCGCCGTTGCCTGCGCCGCCTGTTTGAGCTCCGTCACCTCCGCAAGTCCGAGGCTCAGCCAAAATTCAGTTTCCGGCGAATCGAGATCGGCGCCGAGCGGCAAGACCGCTTCCGGATTGCCCTTGGCGTCCGGCCGCACGACGGCTCTCTGATTGATCGGGCGGCGCCACTGCTTACCGCGCGCAACCGCCAATTCTTTGAGTTGCTGCCAGCCGAATTCGTAGCTCGGATCGCCGACGACCGCAAGCGACGCGGACTTGTAGGCCTGGTCGAGATCGCCGCCCTGGCGGTAGAGATCGGAAAGAAACAAATGGCCGGAGCGGTCCCAGGGATCGCGCCTCAAGCCCTCGGTGAAAGATTTCTTGGCGCGATCGAAATCGCGCAGCAGCATAAAAGTGTGGCCCAGGCGAATCTGAAACATGGCGTTTTCGGGACAGCGCGCGACCGCGCGCTCGGAATGCGGCACCGACTCTTTGAGCTTGTTGGCGCGAAAAAGAAAATAGGCCTCTTGCGCCGCCTTGCGGGCCTCTTCCGGGCAAATGGTTTTCGTCTCGCTGAAAACCTCCCGTCCTTGGATCACCCGGGCAACGTCGTTCGCGTGCGCGACGAGCCGCGGATCGGTCGCGGTCTTGAGAACGTATTCGCAATCGGCCAGTGCCCGGGCTCGGATGCGCTCGCGCTCGCCTCTGGCGACTTCGGGGATTCTCTCGCCGAGAAAAGAGCAGCGCGCCACGCGCAACTGCCCGTTGCCGGGATCGGAGCGAATGAGCGCATCGTAGTTGTCGAGAATCGCCGACGATTCGCCGCGGAGAGAACTCTCTTCCGGTTTTTGCGGCGGCGGAGTTTTGGCGGTTGGAGTTGAATTGGAGGAACAGGAACAGAACAAAAAAACCGAGAGCAAGAGCCGGGCGACGCTACACTGGAAAACGTTGATCGGTTTGCGACTCATTGCTTTCGGTCGGTCGCCCAGAAAATAGGGCAGATCGGCGCGATCGTCAAGGGAAATCAGACAGCGCCGGAGGGACTTTTGATGTTTCCGAAAAACTCGGGCTCGACTTTTGCCGCCGGCTGAGCGAGCCCGGCGCCGTTCGCCGCTCGGCCATCGATCCCATTTTGAAATGAAGTTTCCCACGCCAGCATGGCGAGCTTTCGCGTCCGGCCCCAACGGTAGTCGCCGACGATGCCGGTCTCGCGAATGACGCGGTGGCATGGAATCAAATAGGCGACGGGATTTGCGCCAACGGCCGATCCGACGGCGCGGCAGGCGGCCGGAGAGCCGATCGATCGAGCGACGTCGTGATAGGACAGGACGCTGCCGGATGGAATTTTGAGCAGCGCCTCCCAGACCTTGAGACGAAACGGCGTGCCGACGAGGAAGACGGGATTTTTTTCGCCGGGAGTTGCGATGCGACGATTGAATATCCTCGCCGCCACCTCGCGCGTGGACTGCGGATGATGGCGGAGGGCGGCTTTCGGCCAGTCGGATTTTAATGCACGAAGAACGGAGGCCCGGCGGCTTGTGCTGTCGCGATCCAGGAAAGACAGATGGCAGATTCCCCGCGCGGTCGCGCCCATGAGACAAGTTCCGAACGGCGTCGGGTGAAATCCGTAGAGGATTTCCATCCCCGCGCCGAAATTTTTGAATTCGCCCGGGCTCACGGCATCGACGGAAACCAGAAGATCGTGCAGCCGGCCGGGTCCGGAGAGTCCCGAGTCGAGCGCGGCGTCGAGGACGCTTTGAGACCGCCGCAACAACGCCTTGGCGTGCTTCGCCGTGAGAAATTTTACAAAGGCTTTTGGCGTGACGCCGGCCCAGCGCGAGAAGAGCCGGTGAAAATGGAATTCGCTGACTTTGGCAATCTCCGCCAACTCGCGGAAATCCGGCTGGGCGACGTAGTGTTGGTTCAGATACCGAATGATTTTTTCGATTCTTTCGTAGTCGGTCATGCGGATAGATTAGTCGAAGTGAGTTTCTCTTTCCACCCGATTCTTGCTTGTAAAAAAGAAACTTCGCTCGGGCTCCGGACGGCAACCCACGGTCGATTATGTTAAGTTACCTCGAACGATGCAAAAGACGGACTTACCCATTTACGAGATCGAGCAGCGATTGCTCGAAACGCTGACGACGCGGAAGCGGTTGGTTCTCACGGCGCCGACCGGCTCGGGCAAATCGACCCAGGTGCCGCAGATGCTCGTCAATCTGATCGACGGTCAGGTGACCGTCTTACAACCACGTCGCCTTCCCACGAGACTCCTCGCCAGATGGGTAGCGGAAGCGCGCGGGGTCAAACTCGGCGGCGAGGTCGGCTATCAGATGCGTCTCGACAACGTGACCTCGGCCGCAACGCACATCTGTTACGTAACCGAAGGCGTGCTGCTGCGGCGGATGCTGGCCGACCCCCGGCTAAGCGGGATCAGCGCGATTATCTTCGACGAATTTCACGAGCGCCATCTCTACGGCGACATCACGCTGGCCCGCGCTCTCCAAATCCAGGAATCGACGCGGCCCGATCTCATCATCGTCGTCATGTCCGCTACGTTGGACGTGGCGCAGGTTAAGATGATCGAGAAATATCTCCAGCCGTGCGCGCTGCTGTCGTCCGAAGGCCGCGCTTTTCCCGTCGCGATCGAATATCTCGCCAAGCCCGTCGGCACTGCGCCTGTCTGGGACCTTGCCGTCAGAGAGCTCCAACGCCTGGCGCGCGAGCATGCGCAGGGCGACGCGCTCGTCTTCATGCCCGGCGCTTATGAGATTTCGCGCACCGTGGAGTCGGCGCGCGACGCGCTCGGCCGGGAGTTCGTCGTATTTCCTTTGCACGGCGAGCTGCCGCCGCGCGATCAAGACGCGGCGGTGGCGCGTTATGATAAGCGCAAGATTGTCGTCGCCACCAACGTCGCGGAAACTTCGCTCACGATCGACGGCGTGCGCCTTGTAATCGACAGCGGTTTGGCGCGCATTCCCCGCTACGACCCGTACCGCGGCATCAACACGCTGCTCGTCGAAAAAATCAGCCGCGCCGCGGCCGACCAGCGCGCCGGCCGCGCGGGACGCACCGCGCCCGGACACTGCCTGCGTCTGTGGACGGCGCACGAACACGCCGGGCGCCAGGCGCGGGAAGTGCCCGAAGTGAAACGTCTGGATCTTTCGGAAGTGATCCTGACGCTCAAAGCGGGCGGCGTCGCCGACGTGAAAACTTTCCGCTGGCTCGAACCGCCGGATGCCCGGGCGCTGGAGCGCGCCGAGACGCTGCTTGCCGACCTGGGCGCCGTCGATGAGAAAACGGGCGTCATCACCGCGCTAGGACGGCGCATGCTCGCGTTTCCCGTCCATCCGCGCTATGCGCGCATGCTGCTGGCCGCGGAGGAGTATGGCTGCGTGCGGCCCGTCGCGCTGATCGCGGCGCTGACGCAAGGACGGGATTTGCTCGCGCGTCAGAAAGGAAAGCATGGGGACGGCGCGCGCGACGATCTCTTCGGCACAGAGACGGAGTCGGATTTTTTTGTCCTGATGCGCGCCTGGCGCTACGCCGAGGAGAACGGCTTCAACGTAGATCGTTGCCGGCGCATCGGCGTGAACGCCCAGGCCGCGCGCCAAGTCGGCCCCTTGTTCGAGCAATTTTTACGCATCGCAGCGGACGAGGGCCTGGACACGAGCGAGAAGCCGGTTGCGGAAGATGTGAAAGCCGCCGTGCGGCGCTGCGTGCTCGTCGGCTTTCCCGATCATCTCGCCAGGCGCTCGAGCGGCTCGCAGCGTTGCGAGTTGGCGCATGGACGGCGCGGGACGTTGGCGCGCGAGAGCGTCGTGCAGGCGCCGCTCTTCGTCGTCTCTGAAGTCCGCGAGGTGGAAAGCGGCGGCGGCAGGGAGCGAAACTTGAACGTCGTTCTGAATCTGGCTACCGCGGTCGAAGAAGAATGGCTGCGCGAGCTTTTTCCCGACGACTTCAAGAAAGTCCGCGCCGTCGCCTACGATCCGGTATTGCGGCGGGTCACTTCCAAGGTCGAGACGCGATTTCGCGATCTGCTTCTGGAAGAAAAACTTTCCGGCGATCCTCCGGCGGACGAAGCGGCGGCAATTCTCGCGCGCGAAGTCGCGGCCGGCCGCTTGGCCCTGGAGAATTGGAACGAAGCCGTCGAGGAATGGATCCTCCGCGTCAATCGGTTGCGCGACTGGATGCCGGAGTTGAAATTGCCGGCGATTGGAGCAGCCGACCGCGCCGCCATGCTCGAGCATATTTGCCACGGCGCCGCGAGCTACGGTGAAATCAAAAACCGACCCGTTTTGCCCGTCGTCAAATCATGGCTGTCGGGGCGGCAGCAGGCGTGGATAGAGGAATATGCGCCCGAGCGCATCGAGCTGCCCCGCGGCCGCAAGGTGAAAATCGCCTACTCCGCCGAGGCGCCGCCGACGATCGCCGCCCGCATTCAGGATTTGTACGGCATCAAAGAAGGGGTTTGGATGGCAAAGCGCCGCGTTCCAGTCCGCATTCAAATTCTCGCGCCGAGTAACCGTCCGGTCCAGGTCACCGAAAACCTCGCGCTCTTCTGGCGTGAAACCTATCCGAAGCTCAAGCCGCAACTCCAGCACAGATATCCGAAGCATGAATGGCGGTAAAGAACTTTCATCGGCCTCTAAGTAAAATATGAAATTTTCAGGAGACTGAACGGCGGTTATTTATTGAAAAGGCGGCGGATCAACTGGACAACTTGAACCATGTCCACTTGCCCGCCG
>JBGPTS010000085.1:0-14923 GCA_041490745.1 Binatia bacterium
CGCGAACGTTCCCGCCGAGCTGAAGGGATACTTGAAGACGCAAGCGGAGCAGAAGCGCCTCGGGCTTGCGGAGCGCTTTGAGAAACTTTTGCGTTCGCTCTAGTTCGACACCGCGGGAACCGGCGCGTGGCGGCCGGCGATGGAGGCGGCGTTCAACACGACTTCGGCCGACCGCATCATGTTCGGCACCGACTATCCGCTTGAATGCAAAACCGCCGCGAATATCATCGAATCGTTGGAGATGGTCCGGGAGTCGGCGCGCTCGGCCGAAGATCGCGCGGCGATGTTGGGCGGCACCGCGGCGCGGCTCTTCAAATTGTGATCATGAGGAACCGGAGAGATCCTTCACGGAGTTTATCCTGAGCGGAGCCGAAGGGTTCAGGATGACGGCGGGAGGATTCAGGATGATGCGAGCTCTCATGTCATTCTGAGCGTAGCGAAGAATCTCTCTTGTTGTGTTCGTATGATGAGAAAGAAATTAGACCAATGATGATGCGTCTCTTATTATCTTGTCTTGCGGTAACGCTCAGTGGAGGATTCGCTTACGCTCAATTGCTCTCTCCCCACCAGCAGCTCGCGCGCGAGATTTACAAAGAACTGATCGAGATCAACACCAGCGAGTCGGCCGGCAACACGACCGCCGCCGCGGAGGCCATGGCCAAGCGGCTGCTCGACGCGGGCTTTGCCGCCGCCGACGTGCAGGTGCTCGGCGCCGACCCGCGCAAGGGCAATCTCGTCGCGCGGCTTCGCGGCAACGGCGCGCGCCGGCCGATTCTACTGGTCGCGCATCTCGACGTGGTCGAGGCCCGGCGCGAGGATTGGTCGTTCGATCCATTCAAGTTCGCCGAGCAGGACGGATACTTTTTGGGACGCGGAACGTCGGACGACAAGGCGATGGCGGCGATGTTCGCGGCGAATCTCATCCGCTACAAGGAGCAAGGCTTGGTTCCCGACCGCGACATCATCGTTGCGCTGACCGCGGACGAGGAGCTGGGCGACGTGCCGACCAATGGCGTGGACTGGCTGCTCAAGAACCACCGGGATCTCATCGACGCGGAATTCGCTCTCAACGAAGGCGGCGGCGTGACGCTGAGGAACGGCAAGCCGCTGGCCAATCGCGTGCAGGCAAGCGAAAAAATTTCCGCGACATATCGATTGGAAGTCAAGGATCCCGGCGGCCACAGCGCTGTGCCGGGAAGAGAGAACGCGATTTATCATCTCGCCGATGGGCTGGCGCGCCTGGCGAAGCACGCTTTTCCGGTGAAACTCACTGAGGCGACGCGGGCCTATTTCGAGCGCATGGCCGCGTTGGAAAGCGGCCAGGACGCCGAGGACATGCGCGCCATCGTGCGCGACGCGATGGACAGTTCGGCGGCATCGCGCCTGTCCACGCGGGCGGCGCACAACGCGCAGCTGAGGACGACTTGCGTTGCCACGCGCCTCGATGCCGGCATCGCCAACAACGCGCTGCCGCAAAGCGCGCGGGCGATCGTGAACTGCCGCGTACTGCCGGGCGAGTCGGTCGCGGAGGTGCAACGCAGGTTGGTCGAAGTCCTCGCCGACGAAAAAATTACCGTCGCGCCGGTCGGAAGTTACACGCTGAGCCCGCCGTCGCCGCTCAAGCCGGAGATCGTCCGGCCGATCGAGCGCCTCACGGCGGAATTTTGGCCCGGCGCGCCGGTCATTCCCGTAATGTCCACCGGCGCGACCGACTCGCGTTTCCTCCGCAACGCCGGAATTCCGGCCTATGGCCACTCCGGCCTCGCGAGCGAGCCGTCGGACAACCGCGCCCACGGCAAAGACGAGCGCCTCGCGGTGAAATCATTCTACGACGGGCTGGAATATCTCTATCGCCTGGTGAAAACGTTTGCGGCGGGGGAGTAGGCCTGCCCGATACGATCTGCGTTGCCTCTTCTCGGCATCGCTGTAATTCTGACCGTCCTCTCCGCCGGCGGCGCCGGGGCGGGTGAAGAATCCGTTCGGCTCGAAACAAAAACCGGCACGCTCTACGGCACTTTGGATTTGCCCGATCGCAGCGGTCCTTTCCCGGTCGCATTGATCATCGCGGGTTCCGGTCCCGCCGATCGCGACGTTTTTACGCGAGAAGTTTAAATCGGTACGGTAAGTGGGAATATCATGTCTGGTTTCGGACTCGCCATCTTCGCGCTGATTGTCTGTCTCTTCTGTTGTGTCGCTCTGTTTCGGCGACGAATCAAGAAGAGACGCGCTCGAAAAATGCTTTCTCGTTATCTATATGAAAAGACGATTGACGCTCTCGACGATGAAGGAATCGCAGGCGAGATCGATCAGGATGGACTCTGGATTATGGAGCATGAAGCCGAGCTTACGAAGCAGTATGGCCGTCAATGGATCGCCGTTGTTCGCAAGCAAGTCGTAGCGACGGCACTCACCGGCGATGCAGCATGGGCTGCTGCGATTGCAAAAGATCCTTCTAGAGCACCATTTGTCCGCAATTTGTCGGCGGATAAAGGGAGCGACTAGTGCCTCATCACGTATAGATGTTTGTTCGGTTTCCACGGAGGTCACGCGCTTGCCAACGACCTCACCGTCCTCTCCAAATCCTCCGGCAGCTCCGCCGTCCATTTTCTTTTCTTTCCCCGGTACTCGAACGCAATCATCGCCGCGTGGAGAAATTGCCGCTTCAGTCCGTATTTCTTTCGGAACTGCTTGTTGAACGTGAAGTCGCCATGCTCGTCGTCCATCACGACCGGATGGCCGCTCTTGGCGAAGTGGAGGCGGATCTGGTGCATGCGGCCGGTTTCGATTCGGACGCGGACAAGCGTCGTCTCGGAAAATTCCTGCTCCACCTTATAATGCGTTACGGCCGAGACCGATCTGCCGTCCCGTCCGGGGAGCGGCAATTCGATGGTTCCGATTTTAGGATGGAGGCGACCGACTACCAGCGTCAGATATTCTTTCTCCACGTCGCGGCTTTCGAACAACGCTTCCAACTGCTCGGCTACCTCATCTTTTTTCGCCGCGACGAGCAGACCCGAGGTCTCTTTGTCGATCCGGTGCGCGAGCAAGGGCTTGACGCCCCGCGGACGATACGCCGCTTCCAGCATACCGAGAACTGAATCGCGTTTGAGGATTCCCTTGCCCTCGTGCGCGGCGATGCCGGCCGGCTTATTCAACACGATCAGCTCGTCGTCTTCGAAAACGATTTCGCAAGGCAGGGCGCGCGGCTTCGTGGTTCCGGCTTGTTTTTCGTACGGAATGAAAAGCTCGATGCGGTCGCCCGGACGCGTAAGCTCCGCCGGCCCGGAGCGCTTGCCGTTCAGCCGGACGCCGTTTTTGCGGAAAAGCTTTCTCACATAACCCACGTTGAACCGCTTCTTCAGGAAATTTTCCAACTTTTTCGGCGCTTCGCTCCGGGGGACGATCATCGCATGCGGCATAGGGCACTCATACAGGCTGGCTCCGGGCCGCGTCAAGGCCGGGAAATATTTGCAATTTCCGAGGACTTGGGCTAGTTTAGATCACTCCCATGTTTCAATTATCGTCTCCGGGTGAGGTTCTCATTGAGCCGTAAAGAGTCGGTCGATGCGCTCAGAAAAAAGATCGATCACGTCGATGAACAAGTCCTCGAGCTGCTGAACGAGCGGGCGTCTCTTGCCAAGCGGATCGGTCAAACCAAGAGTTCGCAAGGGCAGGAGATCTTTGTCGCCAGCCGCGAGAAGGAAATCTTTCAACGGCTCTCAGCCCTGAACCGCGGCCCCCTGCCCGAAAAATCGGTCCATTCGATCTACCGCGAGATACTCTCCGCCTCCCGCGCTCTCGAAGCGCCGCTCGACGTCGCTTACTTCGGCCCTGAAGCGACCTATACGCATATGGCGGCGCGCGAGCGCTTTGGCGCTGCGACGAACTACGTTCCTATGCCGACGATCGGCGACGTGTTTCAGGAGGTCAAGCAGGGGAGAGCCGACTACGGCGTAGTTCCGATCGAAAACTCGACGGAGGGCGTCGTCACGCACACACTCGACATGCTGGTCGAGGCCGACGCGCAGATCTGCGCCGAGGTGATTTTAGAGGTGCATCACTTTCTGCTCTCACGCTCGGGAAAGAAAGACGATATCCGCCGGATCGTTTCGCATCCGCAAGCGCTGGCGCAGTGCCGCCGCTGGCTGACGACCAACTTCCCTAAAATCGTCCCGGAGGAAGCCGCCAGCACCGCGCACGCGGCCGAGCTGGCCGCAGCCGATACGAGCCTCGCCGCGGTGGCGGGCAGTCTTGCGAAGGAGCTTTACGGACTGCAAACGGTGCAGGCCAACATCGAAGACCGGGCGAACAACATCACGCGCTTTCTCGTCATCGGCGGGCGGACGCCGCGGCCGAGCGGCCGGGACAAGACCTCGATCGTCATTTCGGTCAAGGACGAAGTCGGCGTGCTGCATCGCATGCTCGCTCCGTTCGCCAAAAACCGCATCAACCTGTCCAAGATCGAGTCGCGGCCACTCAAGCAAAAGCCGTGGGAATATTTCTTCTTCCTCGATCTCGAAGGGCACATTCAGGAGCCGAGAATCCAGCGCGCGATAAAAAAATTGGAGAAGAGCTGCCTGTTCATCAAAATTCTGGGCTCTTACCCTTCCGCCGTATGAGTATATTGGATCGCGTTCCGGAATATATCCGCTCGCTGGTTCCTTACGAGCCGGGAAAGCCCATCGAGGAGGTGGAGCGCGAGTACGGCATCAAGGATTCGATCAAGCTTGCCTCGAACGAAAATCCGCTCGGGCCGTCGCCCAAGGCGGTTCAGGCGCTGGCGGCGCGGCTGAATCAATTGAACCTCTATCCCGACGGCGACTGCTTCTATCTCAAGCGCGCGCTGGCGGCAAAGCTCGGCGTGGGCGGGGAGCGGGTGATCTTCGGCAATGGGTCCAACGAATTGATCGAGCTTGCCGTCAGAACTTTCATGCGGGCGGGCGACGAAGCGGTGATGGCGCACCAGGCCTTCGTCATTTATCGTCTCGTCGTGCAGGCGTGCGGCGGCATCGGCAAGATCGTGCCGCTGAAAGATTTCACCCACGATCTTGACGCGATGGCGGCGGCGATCACGCCGCGGACGCGGATCGTCTTTCTGGCGAATCCGAACAATCCCACCGGCACGGCGTACGGCAAAAAATCGTGGGAGCGTTTTCTCGAGCGGGTGACGCTGGAAACCCTGCTGGTCGTGGACGAGGCCTATTTCGAGTACGTCGGCGATCCCAATTATCCGAACTCGATCGCATATCAAAACGCCGGCAGGTCGATTTTGACGCTGCGCACGTTCTCCAAGCTCTACGGCCTCGCGGGGCTCAGGATCGGCTACGCCGTCGGCCCGGCGGAGCTTATCTCTCTGATGCAGCGCGTGCGCCAGCCGTTCAACGTCAACGCGCCGGCGCAGTGGGCGGCGCTCGCCGCGCTCGAAGACGCCGAGCACGTCGAGCGCAGCCTCGCGGTGAATCGCGAGGGCATGGCCTATTTGACGGCGGAGCTTAAGCGTCTGGGATTGGCGCCGGTGCCGAGCCACGCGAATTTTATTCTGGTCAAAGTCGGCGACGGCGGCGGCGTGTTCAAAAAGCTGCTCCAGCGTGGCGTCATCGTGCGGCCGATGGCGGCCTACGATCTCCCCGAATACATCCGGGTGACAATCGGCACGACAAAGGAAAACGGCAGATTTATAAGCGAGTTGAAAGGCCTAATCGCAAGTCATGGATGACTGGGACCAGGGATGATCGTCGTACTGAAGCCCGGCCTCAAGCCGGAAGAAATTCAAAAAGTGATCGAGCGCATCGAGAGCTTCGGCTTGAGGGCGCACATCTCCGAGGGCAAAGAGCGCACGATCGTCGGCGCAATCGGCGACGAGCGGCTAATGGCCGACCAGACGCTGGAATCTTTTCCCGGCGTGGAAAAAGTCCTTCCGATATTAAAGCCGTACAAGCTCGTCAGCCGGGAATTCCAGACGCACAATTCGATCATCCGAGTGAGCGGCCGCGAGATCGGCGGCAAGAAAATTCACGTGATGGCCGGGCCGTGCTCGGTCGAGTCGCGCGACCAGGTGCTCGAATCCGCGATCCCGGTCAAAGAGGCCGGCGCGACGTTTCTCCGCGGCGGCGCGTTCAAGCCGCGATCGTCTCCTTACAGCTTTCAGGGCCTCGGAGAAGAAGGCTTGGACTATCTTGCCCAGGCGCGCAAGGTCACCGGACTGGCGATCATCACGGAAGTGCTCGATCCGCGCGACCTGGAGCTCGTCGCGCGCTACACGGACGTGCTGCAGATCGGCGCGCGCAACATGCAGAATTTCAAACTGCTCACGGAAGTCGGCAAGCTCAAGCTGCCGGTGATGCTGAAACGCGGCTTGAGCGCGACGATTCAAGAATTTCTCCTCTCGGCCGAGTACATCGCCGCCGAAGGCAACCGCAATATTATTTTATGCGAGCGCGGCATACGCACCTACGAGACCGAGACGCGCAACACGCTCGACTTGAGCGCCGTGCCGGTATTGAAGCAGCTATCGCATCTGCCGGTCTTCGTCGATCCCAGCCACGGCACGGGGCGCTGGGACCTGGTCGCGCCGATGGCGCTCGCGGGCGTCGCGGCGGGCGCCGACGGTCTGTTGATCGAAGTCCACTCGCATCCCGAAACCGCCTTGAGCGACGGGCCGCAATCGCTCAAGCCGAAAAAGTTCGCCGCCCTGATGAACGATTTGAGAAAAGTCGCCGCCGCGGTCGGGAGGGAGATTTAGTGGCTGTGATGTTCCGCAAGATGGTGATCGCGGGCGTCGGCTTGATCGGCGGGTCGCTCGCGCTCGCCGCGCGCGAGCGCGGCCTTGTCGAAGAGATCGTCGGCTGCGGGCGGAGCGAAAAAAATCTTCGCTTTGCGCGGAAAGCGGGAATGATCGACAGTTACTTTTTGCGCTCGCGCGAGATTCCGAGCGGGACCGACTTGCTGATTTTAGGCACGCCGGTTCAAACCACCGTGCCGCTGATGAAAGAGTTCAACGGCCGTCTGCGCTCGGGCTGCGTCGTCAGCGACGTCGGGAGCGTCAAGGCGGAGATCATCCGCGGCATGGAGAAGCTTTTGCCTCCGGCCATTCCATTCGTCGGCGCGCATCCGATCGCCGGCGGCGAGCAGTGGGGCGCGGAGGCCGCGCGCGCCGATCTTTTCATCGGCCAGCGCTGCATTCTGACGCCGACGCGACGCACCGACCGCGCCGCGCTCAAAAAAGTCGCGGCTCTCTGGCGCAAGGTCGGCGCGCGGGTCGAAGAAATGGACGCCGAAAAGCACGATAAAATCCTCGGCCTCGTGAGCCATCTGCCGCACGTTCTGGTTTATGCTCTGGTCAATCTCATGAGCCGCGCGAAGGTGAATTCGACCGACGTGATCGAATACTGCGGCGGTGGATTCAAAGATTTTACCCGCATCGCGTCGAGCCGGCCGGAGCTGTGGCGCGACATCTGCCTGCTCAATCGCCGCGCCATCGGCAAGGGGCTGGCGGATTATATCCGGCTGCTCAAACGGTTGGAGCGGCAAATCAACAAGGGCGAAGGCGCGGCGTTGAAGCGGGAGTTCGCTCTGGCGAACCAGGCGAGGAGAGAAATATCCTGAGCGTGCAAAAATCAACGAGCGCGCGGAGAATCGGCGAAGTCAAACGTCCGCTGCGCGGCGAGATTACGGTGCCGGGCGATAAATCGATCGGCCACCGCGCGGTGATTTTCGCCAGCGTGGCGCGCGGCGCGAGCCGGATTTACAATCTTTCCGGCGGCGAAGACAACCGGAGCACGGTCGAGGCGTTCAAGAATCTCGGCGTGAAAATCTCAGAGAAGAGCGGCATGTTGTCGGTCGAAGGCAAAGGTTGGGACGGACTCGCCGCACCGAGTAGAAATATCGATTGCGGCAACTCCGGCACGACGATGCGGCTCCTTTCCGGCGTTCTCGCGGGCCGGCCGTTCGCGGCGACGCTCGACGGCGACGCTTCGCTCAGGCGGCGGCCGATGCAGCGGGTGATCGAGCCGCTTTCGCGCATGGGCGCGCGCATTGAGAGCCGCGACGGCAAGGGATGCGCGCCGCTCGTCATTCACGGCGGCCGGTTGAAAGGGATTCGCTACGCAATGCCGATCGCCAGCGCGCAGGTGAAATCCGCCATCATCCTGGCCGGCCTTCAGGCCGAAGGGGTTACCGTCATCGAAGAGCCGCAGCAGTCGCGCGATCATACAGAGATCATCGCGCGCGGCTTCGGCGCGAAATTGGAAGTTACGAGCGGCCGAGCGGTTTCGGTGACCGGCGGCGGCGAACTTTTCGCCGCCGACGTCCACGTTCCCGGCGATCTTTCTTCGGCGGCGTTTTTTATGGTCGCAGCGGCGACGGTTTCCGGGTCCGAGCTTTTAATCCGCGGAGCCGGCTTTAATCCGACGCGGAGCGGCGCGATCGATATCCTCAGGCGTATGGGCGCGTCGATCGAATGCATCGACAGCCGGGAAGCGACCGGCGAGCCGGTGGCGGATTTGAAAGTGATCGGCGGAAAATTGAAGGCGGCGGATATCGGCCCGGAGATGACGGCGCGAACGATCGACGAGTATCCGGTCCTTGCCGTGGCCGCGGCGCTGGCCGAGGGCACAACGACTATTTCCGGCGCCAAAGAGTTGAGGTATAAGGAGTCGGACCGCATCGCCGTCATGACGGAGAATCTCCGTCGTCTGGGAGTTCAGGTCGAGGAACGGGAAGACGGCATGATCATCGAAGGCCGACGGCGGCTCGAAGGCGCGCCGGTCAAGAGCTACGGCGATCATCGCGTGGCGATGGCGCTCGCGGTCGCCGGTTTGTCGGCGCGCGGCGGCGTGGAGATCGACGACACGGCGTGCGCCGATATTTCGTTTCCGGGTTTTTTCGATTTGCTGGAGAGAATTTGTAAGTGAAGCAATCCGTAAGCAGTATGCAGTATGCATTAAGCGGCAAAAAACGCGAACCTCTCGTTTTTCTGCCTACCTGGTGAGGATGGGGTGGCGGGCAGGAGACTCATCATCGCGATCGACGGGCCGGCAGGCGCGGGCAAGAGCACGGTAGCGAAAAGGGTGGCAAAAGAGTTAGGTTATACGTATATGGATACCGGCGCGATGTACCGGGCGTTCGCCTGGAAAGTGGCCCAACGGGGAGTCGACGTGGAAGATGAAGCGAAGCTCCGCGCCGCGCTTGGAGGGACGAACATCGAGCTTTTGGAGGATCAGGGAAATCCCAAGGTCCTGCTCGACGGGCGTGACGTGACGGCGGAAATTCGCACGCCGGAGCTGAGCCAGTCGGCGTCGAAAATATCCGCGCTGCCGGCTGTGCGCGCCCGGATGGTCGAGCTGCAGCGCGCGATGGGCGCGCGCGGCGGCGTCGTGGCGGAAGGACGGGATATCGGCACGGTGGTTTTTCCCGGCGCCGAAGTGAAAATTTTTCTCACCGCCGGCCCGGCAGAGCGCGCGCGGCGGCGTTTCGCCGAGCTCGGCGGCGGCGGGAACGAGATTACATTGGACGCGACGCTGGCGGAGATGGAGCAGAGAGACCGGCGCGACAGCGAGCGCGCGGTGGCGCCGCTCAAACAGGCGGACGACGCGGTCGCGGTCGATTCGACCGGATCGCGCGTCGATCAAGTCGTGGAGCGCATCATGCAAGAAATCGAGAAGGCTAAAAAAAGGATATCCGGATAGAAAGGGAAAAAATGGCGGAAAAACAACCAACCAATCAAACCTCGGTCGCCGGCGGCGAAGACTTTGAAACGCTCTTCGAGGAGAGTCTGCGCACGGTCAAGCCGGGCGGCGTCGTCCGGGGGAAGGTCGTCGATATCACCTCGACGCACGTGATGGTGGACGTCGGCTACAAGTCCGAGGGGCAAATCCCGTTGCAGGAATTTCTCGACCGGCAGGGAAAAAGTCAGGTGAAAGTCGGCGATGAGATCGACGTTTATTTCGATTCGTCCGAGGGCGAGGGCGGCGGCATCGTGCTGTCGCGCCAGCGCGCGGAGAACATGAAGGTCTGGGAGGATATCGAGAAATCCTCGCGCGACGGCACGGGCGTGGAGGGGGTCATCGTCGCTAAGGTCCAGGGCGGCTTCAAGGTCGATCTCGGCGTGCCGGCGTTTCTGCCCGGCTCGCACGTCGATATCCGTCCGACGCGCAACCTCGACAAGTTCGTCGGCCAGAGAGACAAGTTCGCGGTGCTGAAATTCAACCGCGCGCGCGGCAACGTCGTGGTCTCGCGCCGGGCGCTGCTGGAAAAAGAGCGCGACAGCCTGAAGAAAGAAATTCTCAAAGTTCTCGAAGAGGGCGTCATCCTCGAAGGCGCGGTCAAGAATATCACAAGCTACGGGGCGTTCGTCGATCTCGGCGGCATCGACGGCATCCTCCACATCAGCGACATGTCGTGGGGGCGCATCGGCCACCCGTCGGAACTGGTCAAGGTGGGCGACCGGATCAAGGTCGTGGTGCTCAAGTTCGATCCGGAGCGCGAGCGGATTTCGCTCGGCATGAAGCAAATCCTGCCCGATCCGTGGAGCGCGGTCGCGGAGACTTATCCGGTCGGCGCGCGCGTCCAGGGCAAAGTCGTGAGTCTCGTGGACTACGGGGCGTTCGTCGAGCTGGAAAAAGGCGTCGAGGGCTTGATCCACATTTCGGAAATGTCGTGGACGAAAAAAATCGCCCACCCGTCCAAGGTCGTGCAGGTGGGCGAGACGGTCGACGTCGTCGTGCTGAACGTCGATCCGAATCATCGGCGCATCTCGCTCGGCTTGAAGCAGGTCATGCCGAATCCGTGGGAGCAGGCGAAGGAAAAATATCCGGCCGGCACGATCATCAAAGGGCCGGTGCGCAGCGTGACCGACTTCGGCATCTTCGTCGGCATCGAGGAGGGCATCGATGGTCTGGTGCACGTCTCCGATCTCCACTGGACGAAAAAAGTGAAGCATCCGTCGGAGCTGTATAAGAAAGGCGACATGGTGGAGGCCAAGGTTCTCGGCGTGGACGTGCAGAACGAGCGCTTCTCGCTCAGCGTCAAGCAGCTCGCGACCGATCCCTGGCAGGTGATTGCCGAGAAGTATCCGGTCGGCGCGAAAGTGAAGGGCGAGGTGGCGAGCGTGCCGGACTTCGGCGTCTTCGTTCGTCTCGAAGAGGGCGTCGAAGGGTTGATTCACGTGTCCCAATTGAGCACCGAGCGGGTCGAAAAACCGTCGAGTCTTTTCAAGCCGGGCGACGTCGTCGAGGCCGAGGTGATTCACGTCGAGCCGCGCGAGCACAAGCTCGGTCTCAGCATTCGCGCGCTCAAAAAAACCGAAGAACGCCAGGAAATGGAAAACTATCTCAAGCGGGAGAAGGAAGGCGGCCGGTTTTCTTTCGAAGCGATTCTTAACGAAGAGCTGCGTCTGGATCGCGATGAGGAGCCTCAGCCCGCGGATAAAGCCAAGGGAGGCAATCAGCCTTAGGCTGATTGACGCATCGATGGCGAGAGGACGTTCGTTGCTCAAGGGGTTGGGGATTCTCTGTCTTTTGATCCTGATCTTTTTCGTGGGCATTTTCTTCTATACTTATTTCACCGGCGGCGAGGCCGGCGTCCTGACGGCGCTCGGCGGCGACGCGGTGGGCGTGGTGCAGGTCGAGGGCGCGATCAACGATTCGCGCGACGCGATCGAGAGCTTGAAGCAATTCGGCGACTCGAAAGGCGTCAAGGCGGTCGTCGTGCGCATCGATTCGCCGGGCGGCGGCGTCGCGCCGACGCAGGAAATTTACGAGGAGATCGAAAAGCTCAGGAAGAAAAAACCGGTGGTCGCCTCTCTCGGCGGCATGGCGGCTTCGGGCGGCTACTACATCGCCAGCGCGTGCGATCAGGTGGTGTCGAATCCCGGCACGCTCACCGGCTCGATCGGCGTGATCATGGAGCTCGGCAACATCGAAGAGCTGATGAAAAAGATCGGCGTGCAGGGCTACAGCATCAAAAGCGGCGCCAACAAAGATATCGGCTCGCCGCTCAAACCGCTCAGCCCGGAAGGCAAGGCGATTCTTCAGGCGCTCGTCAACAACGTGCACGGCCAGTTCGTCGGCGCGGTCGCCAAAGGCCGTAAAATGAGCGAAGAGAAGGTGCGTGAGTTGGCTGACGGCCGGGTCTATTCCGGCGAACAGGCGAAAGGATTGGGATTGGTGGATCTTTTGGGTAATATGGAAGACGCGGTCGCCGAGGCGGCCAAGCGCGGCGGCATCAAAGGCAAGCCGCAGGTCGTCTATTCACGCGCGGAACAGAAAGGCTGGTGGGACCGGCTGTTCTCTTCCACGCTGATCCAGGGATTGACGCGGCACGAAAGCCGCGGGCTGCGTTACGAATGGTCGATTTCATTGCTGCCGTAGCGAGCGCCGGGGGAGGGTTATGACGAAGCGTGATTTGATCGACGAGATCAACAAGAGGTTCCCGCATCTGTCACACCGCGATTCCGAAGTGATCGTCAACGCGATCTTCGACGCGATGGTCGATGCCATGGGGGAGGGCGATCGGATCGAGATCCGCGGCTTCGGCAGTTTCGTCGTCAAGCACCGCCGCGCGCGCGAGGGACGCAACCCCAAGAGCGGGGAAATCGTTTCGGTCGCGGCCAAGCGCGTGCCGTTTTTCAAGGTCGGCAAGGAGCTGCGTCTCCGCGTGGACGGCAAGCCGGTGCCCGAAGGAACCGAATGAAGCAGATCTGGGCGCCCTGGCGTATGGCCTACATCGAAGAGGCGAAAACCGATGGGTGTATATTCTGCGATCAACCGAAACAGCGCGACGCCCGCGCGAGCCTGGTGCTGGCTGAAACCGCCCACTCGGTCGTGATGTTGAACAAGTATCCTTATAACAACGGCCATCTCCTGCTGGCGCCCAAACGGCATGAAAATCAGTTTTGGTCCCTGCCTCAGGAAGAATACCGGGATCTCTGCGAGACGCTCAGGCTCGCGCTCGACATTCTCGGCCGCGTGTTTCATCCGGGAGGGTTCAACGTGGGAATGAATCTCGGCCGCTGCGCCGGCGCCGGAATCGAAGACCATCTCCATTGGCACGCGGTGCCGCGCTGGGAAGGCGACACGAATTTCATGCCGGTCGTGGGAGAAACGCGGGTCATGCCGCAGCATCTCCTCGACAACTACGACCGGCTGAGCCCGCTGTTCAAGGAGGCGATTGGGTCCGAACGTGGGTAAAGTGCTCAAAACGATTTTTCTGGCGCTGCTCTTCATTCTCGGCATCACGTTCTCCATGGAGAACACGACGCCGGTCGCGCTGAAATATTATTTCGGCCTGGAAACGCCGCCGGTACCGCTGTTTTTGGTGGTGCTGTTTTGCATTTTGCTCGGTGTTTGCCTTGCCGGCGTCGGTTTTCTCATCGACCAGCGGCTGCTCAGGCGCTCGCTCAGGGAAAAAGAACGGCAGGTCGCGGCGCTGCAAAGCGAAACGCGCGAGATAAGCATGAAGTCTGAAGGATAAACGGGAAGGATGAAGTATGAGGGTTGGGAAGGCGGACCTTCCGCCTTCATTCCTAGATTTTACTGACGGGAGGCGCAAAGCGTGAACGAACCAAGAACTTTAAGCGAATTGAGAAAAAGCGGTCAACCGGTCCTGACGGTGCGCGAGGAGATGCGCAAAAATCTGGTGCGTTGTCTCCAGAGCGGCGAGCGCATCTTGCCCGGCATCGTCGGCTACGACGAGACGGTCATACCGGACATCGAGAACGCGATTTTGTCGGGACACCACATGGTCTTTCTGGGTGAGCGCGGCCAGGCCAAGTCGCGCATCATCCGCGGACTCGTATCGCTTCTCGACGAGCGGATTCCGATCGTCCAGGGGTGCGAGATCAACGACAATCCCTTCGAGCCCATCTGCCGCGGCTGCCGCAGGCGTCTCGCCGCTGAGGGCGACGCGCTGGCGATCGAATGGATCGGCCGCGATCATCGCTACGGCGAGAAGCTGGCGACGCCGGACGTTTCGATCGCGGACTTGATCGGCGAGATCGACCCGATCAAGGTCGCCGAGGGGCGCTATCTCGCCGACGAGGAGACGATCCACTACGGCCTCATCCCGCGCACGAACCGCGGCGTCTTCGCCATCAACGAGCTCCCCGACCTGACGGAAAAAGTCCAGGTCGGCCTGTTCAATTTGATGGAAGAGAAGGACGTTCAGATCAAGGGCTACAAAATCCGCCTGCCGCTCGACGTCGTCATCGTGGCGAGCGCGAATCCGGAAGATTACACCAGCCGCGGGCGGATCATCACGCCGCTGAAAGATCGCTTCGACGTGCAGATCCGCACGCACTACCCGCAGAACCTCCAGGACGAGCTGGCGATCATGGAGCAAGAATCGGCGCCGATGAGCCAGCGGGGCCAGGCGGTGAGCGTGCCGCAATTCATCAAGGAGATTCTCGGCCACCTGACTTTCGAGGCGCGTAAATCGAACGAGATCAATCAGTCCTCGGGCGTCAGCGTGCGGGTCACGATCAACAATTACGAGAGCCTCATCAGCAACGCGGAAAAAAGATCGTTGCGTCTCAAAGAAGGCGAAGTGGTGCCGCGCGTCAGCGACATGCATTCGATTCTCGCCTCGACCAGCGGCAAGATCGAGATGGAATACGTCGGCGAGGACAAAAAAGAGGATGACCTCGTCGAAAAGCTCCTGAACCGCGCGATTCTGAAAGTCTTCGATCAGTACTTCACGGTCGCCTCGCTGCAGAAAGTCGTGGACTACTTCAACTCCGGTTGGGGTGTCGAGGTGTCGGACACGATGCCGTCGCAGGACTACCTCGAAGGCATCAAAGAGATTCCCGGCCTCAAAGAAGCGATCCGCACCCTGGGGCCGATGGAGTCCCCCGCGTTGATGGCCTCGGCGACCGAATTTATTCTCGAAGGCCTCCATCTTCACCAGAAGTTAAATAAAGAGATGGAAG
>JBGPTS010000086.1:0-14879 GCA_041490745.1 Binatia bacterium
AAACCCGTCCATCTCAACCAGCAACTGATTCAAAGTCTGTTCGCGCTCATCGTGACCGCCGCCCAGGCCTGCGCCGCGATGACGCCCGACGGCATCAATCTCATCGATAAAGATGATGCAGGGCGCGTTCTTCTTTCCCTGAACGAAAAGGTCGCGCACGCGCGAGGCGCCGACGCCGACGAACATCTCGACGAAGTCCGAGCCGCTGATGCTAAAAAACGGCACGCCCGCCTCGCCGGCGATGGCGCGCGCGAGAAGCGTTTTGCCGGTGCCCGGCGGGCCGACAAGAATGCAGCCCTTCGGGATTCTCCCGCCGAGCCGGGTGAATTTCTTCGGATCTTTGAGAAAGGCGATGATCTCTTGCAGCTCCTCCTTCGCCTCTTCCACGCCGGCCACGTCGTTAAAAGTCATCTTGTGCTGGTTTTCCGTGAGCAGCTTGGCGCGGCTCTTGCCGAACGACATCGCCTTGCCGCCGCCCACCTGCATCTGGCGCATGAAAAAAATCCACACTCCGACCAAGAGCAGCATCGGCAACCAGTTGAGGAGCAGCACCATATACCAGGGAGATTCCTCCTCGGGCTTGGCGGCGATTTTGATTTTTTTCTCGCGCAGCGTCTTGACCAGATCGGGGTCGTTCGGCGCGAACGTCTTGAAGCGCTCGCCGTTGCGGTATTTCCCCTGCAGGGTGTGGCCCTGGATCGTTACTTCCTGAACCTCGCCCCGTTCGACGGCGGCGATAAACTCGCTGAAGATAACTTCCGAGTCGCGTCCGTGCTGCTTGTTGAACACACTCATGACAAACAACACAATCACCGCCAGGACCAGCAACAGGGCCACATTTTTCGACATCTGATTCAAACCGGAGCCTCCTAAGTTCGATGACGGAGAAATCTTAAAAAGGTTAGCACACGCAAGGGGTTAGTTCAATCAACGGTTCTCAGCCCGCGGCCTTCAGCCGAACGCTCGGCCGACGGCCGATCGCCGATGGCGAAAATTTTTACTTTTAACGCTTCCTTCGTCGTCGGACCGATGCGCGCGACCTCGCTGCGGCCGTAGCCGGGAATCCATAAAATCTCCTCGCCCGCGATCAGCAGCGGCAGCGTCGCGCGCGCGGGCAACGGAACTTTCTTGGCGATAAAAAGATCTTTGACTTTCTTGTGTCCCTGCATTCCGAGCGGCTGGAAGCGGTCGCCGTTGCGGAAATTGCGCACGGTCAGCATTTCCGGGAGAGACTTGAGATCGAACGCGGCCTCGACCCCGCTATCCGGCCGAGCGTCGAACCCAGCGCTCCGCGCGCTTGCAATCTTCACCCCGGCTTCGGGCACGGCGATTTCGCCTCCGAGCGGCAGCGCGTAACTGTAGCAGCATGCGGCGCGACGCACCCGAGTGTTTTTTTTCAGGCTGACCGTATCGTAACTACGAACCGCCTCGCGGCCGCGCGGAAGCGCGATGCGAGCCTGCGGCGGACCGTCGGAAATCAGGCCGAGAATCGCTTCGACGTGATCGAAGTTGACTCCGCGAAGATGGCCCAAAGCCCCTTCGAGCCAGAGGCGGATAAGTCTCCGTTGCATCGCCTTCGGCTGCGCCAGCAGCGGCAGGCGCAGAAAATCTCCCCGCTTGTCTACTACTTCTTGGAAGACGCTCCGCGTCATCGCGTCGAGAAATGCCTCCTCATCGCGCAGCACATCGGCCATTCGCGCGAGCCTGCGATCGAGGCCGCGATCGATCTTCTCCTTCAACTGCGGCAGCAGATCGAGACGGACCCAGTTGCGCAAGAGCGTTGTGTCCTGATTGGTGCGATCGACCCGGCATTGAAGATTTTCGGCCGCGAGGTAACTCTCGATGTCTTGTCTCGACGTCTCGATCAACGGACGAATAATCAAAGGATGAGGGATGAAGGATGAAGGATGAATCTTTTCTTCCGCCTTCATCCTTTCGCCTTCATCCTTTAGGACCGGCGCCATCGCGCCGAGTCCCTTGCGAGCGCTGCCGCGCAGAAGCCGCATGAGAACGGTCTCGGCTTGATCGTCGCGCGTGTGGCCGGTGGCGATTTTCTCAAGGCGCCGCGCGACCGCCGTCTCGGCGAAGAAACGATAGCGCGCTTCCCTGCCAAGCGCTTCGAGATTGCCCTTGCCCAGCTCGGCTTTGATTCTCGGCAATGCGACTTCTTTGAGATGAAAGGGAAGAGCCAACCGCTCGGCCAAGTCGCCGACGAAGCGCGCGTCCGCCTTCGACTCGGTCCCGCGAATCCCGTGCTCGACGTGCGCGACCTCGAGACGGAGATCGAATTCGTCCTTCAGTCTCGCAAGAACGTGCAGCAGCGCGACCGAGTCCGGCCCGCCGGAAACCGCGGCGAGCACGCCATCGCCGCGCGCGAGCATGCGGTATTTTTCGATCGTCTTTTTGACTTGTCGGACCAGCGCCATGCGTTAAATTCTGGTCGCTTTCGGAACGCAAAGCAAGGAGGAGAAACGACGCGCTACACCTTCAACTTCCCCGCGTAGCCCGTCATCTCGACGTAGCCGAGACCCCGCACGGGCTTGTTCTGAAAAGTCCCGCGGACCTCGACGCTGCCTTCCCAGTAAGTGACTTTGGTGCTCTTCCGCGTATCGAGCTCTTGATCGGGAAAGAACGGGACGATTTCCAACTCAAGACCCTCGGCCGGAACGGCGACTCTCCATTTCATCGGATAGTTGCCGCCGCTTTTCGGACTCTTCCATTTCTCCAGCGCCTCGGCGCGAAAATCCTTCGGCGCGAGACGCCGCGTCGCGCCGTTGGCGTAAATCAGCGTGCCGCTGGAATGCGGATCGACCGAGCCGTCCTTGCGGCGCATGAGATACAGCATCAAATCGACGTTGTTGTCGAGCTGGATGCTGAACCAGTCCCAGCCGAGTTGATCTTCCGCCAGTTGATTGCTGCCGAACTCGTGGTCCATCCAGCTCTGGCCCTGGAGTTTTTCTCGCTTGCCGGCGATCTCCAATTCTCCTTGGGTCTTGAGCCGGGTGAACGAATAGTAATACGAAGCCCGGCCCTCGCCTTCCGCTTTTTGACTGAGGCCGCCGTCGCCGTGGAGAACCGGCGGCTTCATCGGCAGCAATCTGAGCGTCAACGCAACATCCTTGTCTCTCACTTGGATGAGGTGACTCTCGCCCGCGGCTTCGACTTTCCAATCCTCGTTCCAGACGAGGTAGCGATCGGTCGCGGCGCCGGCCTTCTCGCCGTACCCGCGATTGGCGCGCTCAGCCACGCGGAATTTTTTCCCTTGCTTGTCGGAGAGCGCGAAGTGCGCCATATAAAGGTCGGTGAAGACCGGCTTTGCCGATTCTTCTTTCTGCCGGTCGCGGAGGCCGAAGCGAAAAAAAGTGACTTGATAGCCGTAACTCTTGCCCGACTCGGTCTCGAAATGGCCGGTGTAATACCACCACTCGGTCCTGAAATCGGGATGAGAAAAATGGTCGCGGGGAAATTTCAGCGCCCGTCCGGGAACCGCGGGCTGATAGGCAAACGACGAGGCGAGCAGGCCCGCCGCCAGAATCTTTGCCAACCTACGCCACGATTTGAGTGCCGGGTTCGCCGGTGTTATAACGCCTGGCATGGAAAAGAAAAAATACACCCGCCCGGAGTTGCTCACAACCCCGGAGGAGCTGAAAACAAAATTGGGCGGCCCGACTTTCCGCCTGATCGACACGCGGCAGGCCGAGGTGTTCGCCCAGGGCCACATTCCCGGCGCGATCCATTTCGATCTCTTCGGCGTGAGCCTGATCGACACCACGCCCGCGCCGCTCCATGCCTTCATGGCGATGATCGCGCATCTCTTCGAGCTCCGCGGCGTCAATCTCGACACCGAAGTGGTTTTTTACGAGGAGAACTCCGGCATGCGGGCGGCGCGCGGACTCTGGTTCTTGGAATATTTCGGCCATAAAAACGTCGCCGTCCTCGACGGCGGCATCCAGGCGTGGAAGAAAGCCGGTTATGCCGTGGCGACCGATGCGGCGCCGCCGAAAAACACGGAATTTAAGACGGCGCAGAGGAGAGACGTGCTGGCGACGGTCGAAGATGTGGCGCGATTTCTCGGCGATCCGGCGGCGACGATCGTCGATACCCGCAGCGATGACGAATACCTCGGCGTGAATATCCGCGCGGCGCGCGGCGGCGCGATCCCCGGCGCGGTCCATCTCGAATGGACCCACAACCTCGACGCCGAGGGAAATTACAAATCGGAAGCCGAGCTGCGGGAGATGTACCGCAAGCTCGGCGTCACGCCGGATAAGGAAGCCATTCCCTACTGTCAGGGAGGCTACCGCGCCGCGCACACCTATCTCGCGCTGCGGCTGATCGGCTTTCCGAAAGTACGGAACTATCTCGGCTCGTGGAAGGAATGGGGCGACCGGCTCGACCTGCCGGTGGAAAAGCCGTGGGAGAAAAAATCGTAAGACCGTCCGGCCGCTGTTCGAGGCTGATTTTAACGCTCTGCGTCATAGGGCTCGCCAGCGCTCGACCGACGCCCGCCGCCGCTCAGACGCCGCGCAGGATCACCCTATCCTATTCCGCCGTGAGCATGACTTGGCTGCCGGTCAAAGCCGCCGTGGACAAGGGCTTCTTCCGCGAGCAGGGCTTGGAGCCGCAGTTGATCCAGATGCGCGGCAACATCGCCACGACCGCGCTCGCCACCGGCGATCTCGATTTTTCGCTCAACATTTCTCCCGTTCTGAATGGAGCGATTCAAGGCCTCGGATTGAAGCTCGTCGCCGGTCTCAACACTCGTCCTCTTTTTTCCCTTGTCGTGCGCCCGGAAATAAAAACCGCCGCCGACCTCAAGGGAAAAATTTTTGCCGTCAACGCCTTCGCCAACACTCAGGCGATACTGACCGAAAAACACCTGCAACACTTCGGGTTGAAAAAAGGCGAATACAAGCTGATCGCCGTCGGCGGCACCGGCGCGCGCCTGGCGGCGATGGAAAAAAATATCGCGCAGGGAAGCCTCATGCCGCCGCCCGCCAACGTCATCATGGAAAACCAGGGCTACCGTCTTCTCGGCAACACGGCGGAGATCGTCACGCATCCGATCGCCGGTCTCGGCACGCACGAGAGCAAAATCAAAACCCAGCCGGATATGGTGAAGCGGGCGCTCCGCGCTGCGCTCAAGGGACTCCTCTTCGTCCGCAACAATCGCGGCGAAACCGTCAGACTCATCATGGCGATGAACAACCTCAACGAAAAAGACGCAGCTCGGACTTACGATATTTCCAAGGCGGGCTTCAGCGCGAACGGTCTGCTTTCCGACGAGGATCTCGGTATCGAATGGGGCTTCATCCAGCAGGAGACGAAAAAAACGAACGTGCCGGTATCGGTGGCGCACGATATGACGCTGCTGAGGGAAATTCAGAAAGAGTTAGGCGTTCAATAAGCGAGCGAATCCTCACACCACGATCCGCCTGAGCCGCGGCACGCGCCAGGCGACGACGAGCGCCAGCGCGATGACGATGCCGCCCATGATGGCGACGGTCGCCGGCGCGCCGATGAGATGGGCCGCGACTCCGGCCATCATCGCGCCGACGGGCATAAGCCCGCGGTCGAGCATATAAAGACTCATCACCCGGCCGCGCAGCGCGTCGGGGACGAGCAGTTGCAGCAGCGTATTCGTCGTCGCCATGAACATGATCTGGCAGGCACCGACGCCGACAAGCGCGACGAGCGCCAGCGGAAACGACGTGATCCTCGAGAACGCGATTAAAAATCCGCCCAGGCAGATCAAGCACCACAACAACAGCAGCCCCTTCCGTCGCACATCGAACGCCGAGGTGAGCGTCAAGACTGAGAGTACCGCGCCGACACCCGGAGCCGCCATCAGCAATCCGAGCCCTCCCGGGCCGACGCCGAGCACGTCTTTCTGAAAGACCGGCATCAACGCCTGATACGGCACGGCGAAGATACGCGGCACATACGCCGCCGCCATCAGCGCGAAAATCGTCGGATTGGACCAGACGTAGGCGAAGCCTTCCTTCAAGTTGGCGAGCGCGGAGGACTTGCGCGCTTCTTCCGAAGTCTGCGGGACGCGCATCCAATAAACCATCACGAGCACGCCGGCGTAGGCGGCGCTTTGCACGAAAAAATTGCCCGAGGCGCCGAACGCGGCGATGAGCACGCCGCCGACCGCCGGGCCCAAGACTTTGTTGAGATTGAAACCGATCGAGTTGAGCGCCACCGCGTTCATCAATTCTTCTTTCGGCACCATCGCGGGGACGAGGCTCTGCCGCACGGGTTCGTTAAACGCCCACGCGATCCCGGTCATCAGCGTGAAAACGAAGAGATGCCACGGCTGCAAATATCCCGAAGCGACCAGGACTCCCATGCCGAGCGCGGTGACGATCAACACGTACTGCGTGTTGAGCATGAGCCTCCGCCGGTCCATGCGGTCCGCCGCGACGCCGGCGATCGGCCCGGCGACGAGAAAGGGCAGCGCGCGCACGCCGTTCAGCGCGCCGAGCAGCACCGATGATCCCGTGAGATCGTAGAGGAGCCAACCCAACGTGACCTGTTGAATCCACTGCCCCGCGCTCATCAGCACGGTACCCGTCCAAAGATAACGGAAGTTGAGGTGACGGAGAGAAGAAAAAGTGCGCAGCTTGAAGCGCGGTTCAACGGCGGCTTCTTCCCGGGTTGTCGATAATTCTTCCAAGCGCGTCTCGAATCCGTCGTTGTCTTCCCCGGCGGAACCAAGATACTATCTAGCAGGAACGCGCCGGCGTTGCCAGAAATTTTCCCAAACCTTTCTTTATGGAGCGCGCATGAGCTGGAAAACTATTGCGGCGTCGGCGAGCGGCGCTTTGCTGCTTGCTCCGGCGCTTCTTCTTTTGGCGGCGAACGAGGCCAAATTGGAAATAAAAAGTTCTGCGTTTCAAAACGGCGCCGACATCCCGCGCAAATACAGCTGTGACGGCATGGATGTGTCGCCCGCTCTCACTTGGCAGGCGGCGCCCGCAAACGCGAAGGCGTTCGCCTTGATTGCCGACGATCCGGACGCTCCGGGCGGAACCTGGGTCCACTGGGTGATTTACGATTTACCGGGCGAGACGTCGCAGATTGCTGAAAGCGTCCCGGCGAGCGAGACGCTCGCGAACGGCGCCAAGCAGGGCGTCAACGACTTCAGAAAAGTCGGCTACGGCGGCCCCTGCCCGCCGCCGGGCCCTTCGCACCGCTATTTTTTCAAGCTCTACGCGCTCGCCGCGCCGACGAATCTAAAACCGCGGGCAACCAAGCAGCAACTGCTCGACGCGATGAAGGGCCACATTCTCGCGGACGCCGAGCTCATGAGCCGCTACCAAAGATAGAGTTCGAGCAGAAACATACGAAACAGCGAAAAACAAAATTTTCATTCTCCTAAATCGTTTACGGCCTGGCGAGAAGCGAGCAGGCCAAGGCCCGAGGGAGGAGGGCCGCCGGAAGCGTACGTAGTTAGTACGCTGAGGATGCCCGACGACCGAGAACGCAGGCCTGCGAAGCTTATCGCCGGGCCGCGCTACTTGGTTTTTTCGAAGCGCAGCACAAACCGATCGCTCTTGCCGCGCGCCTCTTTGATCGCGCTTCCGGCGCGCGTGTCTTCGACGCTCTTCAGCAGTTCCGATTCCTTGGCCAATTTGAATCCGGCCGCGCTCGCTTCATTGACGACGAGCGACTTCTCGATGCGGTGGAGAGTTTTTCTGACCGAGTCGCCGGCGCCATCCGGCGCCGAATGATCGACGATGCCGTAAACACCGCCCGGCTTGAGCGCCGCGAAGACTCGCTTATTGAGCGCCGCGCGGTCGGCCGGATCCACCTCGTGATAGTCCAGGTTGATGAGAACGAAATCGAGCGAGCCGTCCGAAGGCAAAGCGACCGTTCCCATGCCGCCTTCGAGCAGTCTGACGTTGGCATAGAGAGGGTTTTTGAAACGCTCGCGCGTTTCTTCCCGCACTGTCGGATTCGCGGAATAAACGACGCCCTTTTCGCCGACGACTTGCGAGAGAATCGCGGTGTAATATCCCCGGCTCGCCATCAGGTCGGCGACTTTGTCTCCCGGCTTGACGCCGTAGAACCCGAGCATCTCTTCGGGCTTGCGAACGGCATCGAGCGCGCGTTCGTTGTCAGGTCGTTCGGTATTGGCGAGGATCGCCTTGTAGTCCTGCGCCCAAGCGGGCGCGCTCACGAACACCAGCACGCTCAGGATCGCGCTTCGCGCAAAAGAATTTTTCATGAGGTAGCCTCCTTGTCCATCTGTCAGCCGTTATCAATCTTACTTACCTGCCCTCGCTCTCTCCCTGTCGTAGCTTCACATCGTCGCGGCGAATATAGCCCGGCGGCTTGCCATACTTGGAGCGGACTTCGAGCCACTCTCCCTGAGATCCGACCACGTTGATGATCGTTCCCCTTTGGACCAACGCGACTTCGCGGGCGGAAACCGAAGGTTTTTCCAGAACCGCGCTGTCGCGAACGACTTCATACGTGCCGGCCTCGGTGATGCGCTTCGCGGCCGGAGGCGGAGAAGTCTCCACGCTCTTCGCCGCGGTTTTTTCTCTGGCCGCGGGCGGAGCGGCGGCGACTTTGTCGGTTTGTTTCTGCGCGGCTTTCAATTTCTGCTGCGCCGCGCCGAGCGCCTTTTTGGTCTCATCGAGCTTGGACTCCAGCTCCCGCACCCGCTTGGTATTCGCCTCGGCGTCGTTTCTGAGCTGGGCAAGCTCGATATTGAGGTCCTCGACTTGCCGATCCTTGTCGGCCGCCGCGGGCGCGCTCTTCTCGGTGCGCGGCGGCGAGCCGGCGCTTTCCAGCTTCTGCCCCCTGAAGACCTTCGCCGCGAGCGCGACCACGACGGCGAGCAGCGCGAAGATGACGACGTAGGTCCAGCGTGGATTTTTCTCTCCCATATCGCCTGTTCTTCTATTTATGTCCTGCGGAGCGATTCTGCAACCCAATGATGCGCGTACCTTCGCTTCTTTCCAAGACGGCCGGCCTGTGTTAAGTGATTTGGCTTCTAAGGAGACAAACCATGGCGACACTCATCGGTGAAAAGGAAACGCGCAAGCTGATCGACATGCCGCGCGCGGTCAAGGTCGTGGAGCAGATGTTCCGCGACCGCGCGGCGGGAAAGACGCGCAGCCTCGCGCGCCGCAGGCTCAAGGGCAGCGAAAAGCAGCTCAACATCATGGCGTCGTGGCACGCGGACGCGGACCTGTTCTGCCTGCGCGCGTACGCCGCCGCGTCGAATACGATAACGCTCTACACCGGGCGGACCGGCGAGATCCGCGCGATCCTGAACGCGGCGTATTTGAGCAGCCTGCGCACCGGCGCCGCGAGCGGCGTCGCGGCAAAATATCTCGCGCCGCCGAATTGCGGCGTCCTTGGCCTCGTCGGCCCCGGTTGGCAGGCGACGTTTCAGGTCGAGGCGATCGTCCACGCCTCAGTCGTGCGGCAGGTTTTAGTTTACGGGCGCAATCCGAAAAAAACGCGCTCGTTCATCAAAGAGATGAGCCGGAGAGTTCGAGTCGAATTCCAGGAATCGTCGTCGCTTGGCGAACTCGAAGCGCAGTCGGACATCTACCTCCTGGCCACGGACGCGGCGGAGCCGCTGCTCGGCGGCGAACGGCTTAAGGAAGAAGTCCTGGTCATCTCGATGGGCGCGAACCAGCCGGTAAAGCACGAAATTTCCGGCGATCTGATCCGGCGGATGGATCTTATCGTCACCGACGACCTTCCCACCGCGCAAACCGACAGCGGCGACCTGATCGCCGCCTGCGCGAAGGGAATCCTTCGCTGGGAAGACGTGATCCCGTTGGAAAAAATCGTCGAAGGCGGCAGCTCCGAGCGGCGGCCGAAACGGATTCTCTTTCAATCCAACGGCATCGCCGATGAAGATCTGGCGGTGGCGCGTTATGTGTGGGAGCAGGCGCGGAGGAAAAAGGCCAAACTAAGATCCGTCACGGAGATTTAATGGAGGAAGGTATGTCCACAGGTTCATACATCGACGGCAAATGGTTCCATCCGAAATCCGGCCGGCTCGTTCGCAACATCAATCCAGCCGACACGAAAGATATCCTGGCGGAGTTCCCTGCCGCAACGGCCGAGGATGTCGAGCGCGCCATCGGCGCAGCTGAAGCGGCTTTTCGCGGTTGGAAAAAGACGCCGGGCCCGGAGCGCGGGCGCGTGATCTGGCGCGCCGCGAACATTGCGCGCCGGCGCGCCGACGAAATCGCGCGCGCCTTGACCCGGGAAGAAGGCAAGATCCTGAAAGAAGCCAAGGGCGAGGTCCTCAAAGGGATCTCGCTCCTCGAGTTCTACGCCGGAGAAGGATTCCGCATGCACGGGAAAACTCTTCCCTCGGAAGCGCGCGACACGTTCACTTACACCATCCGCCGGCCGCTCGGCGTCGTCGGTCTGATCGCGCCGTGGAATTTTCCCTGGGCGATCCCGGTTTGGAAATCCGCTCCCGCGTTGGCGGCCGGCAACACGGTCGTCTTCAAGCCCGCCGAGCTGACGCCCGCCACCGCCTCGTTGCTGGTCGAGATTTACGAAGAAGCGGGATTACCGCCCGGCGTGCTTAACATGGTCGTGGGCTCGGGGTCCGTCGTCGGCGAGGCGATCGTCCATGCTTCCGCCATCCGCGCGGTCTCCTTCACCGGTTCGAACGAAGTCGGCGGAGCGCTTTACGTCAAAGCGGCGGCTCGCGGCGCCAAGGTAACGTGCGAGATGGGCGGGAAAAACGCCGTCGTCGTCATGCCGGATGCCGATCTGGACAAGGCGGCTGTCGCGATTCATGGCGGAGCGTTCGGCTCCACGGGCCAGCGTTGCACGGCGACCTCGCGCGTGATTGCGATGCCCGAGGTGAAAGACGCCTTGCTCGACCGCCTGATCGAGCAGGCGAAAAAAATCAAAGTCGGGCCGGGATTGGACGAGACCGTGGACATGGGACCCGCTGTCGATGAGAAACAGTGGAAGACCGATCTCGATTCGATTGAATTAGGCAAGCAGGAAGGGGCGCGGCTGGTGCTTGGCGGGAAGCGTCCGGAGCGCTTGAGCGGCGGTTATTTCGTCGAGCCCACCATTTTCGACAACGTCGCGCCCGATATGCGCATTTTCCGCGAGGAGATTTTCGGTCCGATCCTCTCCGTAAGCACGGCGAGGAGTCTGGAAGAAGCGCTTCGATTTGCGAACTCGGTCGAATACGGTCTCACGACTTCGATCTTCACGCAGAACATCGACTCGATCATGAATTTCATCGAGGAGGTCGAGACCGGCATGGTTCACGTCAACGAGCCCACCATCGGCGGCGAGGCGCAGCTTCCTTTCGGCGGCACGAAATCCACCGGCGTCGGCGAGCGCGAAATGGCCGAAGAGGGACTCAATTTCTTCACCGAGTTGAAGACTGTATTCATCAACTATTCGGGCAAAGCCGAGCGGCTGATGATCCGGTGAGCGTAAGAAAAATTTCGGAGATTTACCGATGGGGATCAAAACTGCTTAGGACGCGGCCCAACGGGAAATTTTTTCGGTTCGGGTTCGCGTTCGGCCAGCATAATCAGCAGTTGCCGCATGCGATTCCCGCGCCAGTTCTTGACCACACGGACGAAGGCAAACACGCCGACGAAAATCATCGTCAGGGTGCCGAACACGCCGAGATAAAAATAGGATCCGGTCTCGAGAGTCTTTGCCGGAAGCACGGAGTCGAGAAATTCCATAACTGCGCGCCGCTTCCAAAGCGCGGCGACGGTGCCGACGACGGGGAGGAGACTCAAGAAAAGATAACCCCAGCGGCTGCTCTGCCAGTCCTCCTCCTGCTTGCGGAGGTGTCGCACCAACTGAGGCATCGTTAACGGCCGCGCCATTTTAAAACCGCGCAATCTCCTCGACGGTTTTGGCGTCGAGCCGCAAAAGAATCGCGACCAACAGATCGATCGCGCGGTCGAGGTCGGCGCGGTCGATCACGCTGTTGTGGCCGTGGAGATAGCGCGTCGGCACGGAAAAATTGATCGACGGCCGGCCGGCGCCGTAGCGCTGCATCTCGGCGCCGTCCTGCCCGCCGTAGGAGGTCACTTCGATCTGGAGCGGAATGTTATTCTCGTTGGCCACGCGCGAAAAAAAATCGCGCAGCTTGAGATTCGCCAGCATCGAGGAGTCGGCGAGGTTGATCGTCGGGCCGGCGCCGAGACGCTGCTGGGCCTGATCCGCTTTGCCGCCCGGATGGTCCGCCGCAATCCCCGCTTCGAGCGAGATGCCGACGTGCGGCTTCGCCACATCGACAGCGGTGCGCGCACCGCGCAGCCCCACCTCTTCCTGAACCGTGCCGACGAAGTAAATCGTGCCGGGAATTTTTTGCCCTTGCTCTTTCAACCGCCGGAGCGTTTCCAGCAGCATGACGCAGCCGACGCGGTCGTCGAGAGCTTTGCTGACGTACCGCCCTTTCCCCAACTCGGCGAACGGGCTAGCGGGAACGATCGGATCGCCGACGCCGACGCCCATCGCTTCGGCTTCCTGCTTCGAGCGCGCGCCGACGTCGAGAAACAACTCGTCGCGCGGCGTGACTTTCGCGCGCTCGTCCTGCTGAGTGATGTGCACGCTGCGGAGCCCGCTGACCGCCGTCACCGGCCCCTTGTTGGTAAGGATCGACCAGCGCTGATCGACCAGCGCCTGATCGAGCCAGCCGCCGAGCATTTGAAATTTGACCATGCCTTCGGGCGTGACGTACCGCACGACCGCTCCGACCTCGTCCATGTGCGCGGCCAGCATGACGCGCGGCGCGTCGGCGGCGCCGCCGAGCGCGCCGATGACCGAGCCGAGTCCATCGGTCGAGACTTCGAGGCCGGCGGCGCGCATCTCGCGCGTTAAGATTTCGCGCACCGCCCCTTCGAAGCCGGATGGCCCCGGCGCGTTGGCGAGTTCTTCGAGCAACCGGGCCACTCTGTCCTTCGATTGCGCTTGCGCCGAAGCCTCCTCTCCGAGAAGCAAGCTCAAACCAAGACAGAGCGATAGAAGCATCCGAAGAAACGCAACGCTATTCGCTGAAGACGGACGACTCACGCTTTATCTCCTTTTCATTCCACCGTCGGGCTTTGATGCGCGAGAATGATCTCGCGCCGCTCGCGCGCGGACTCCATGATCGCGAGGCACACTTCCAGCGTCGCCATGCCCCATCTGCCGTCGTGATAGACCGGACGATCTTGCGTCACCGAGTCGTAAAGCTCTTTCAGCTCGGAAAATCTCGACGCGCCCTCTCCCGTCACCGGCAGCTCTTTTTGCCCATCGTCGCCGTAAATGTAAATGCCCTCGGGCGATTGGCGAATGTCGCCGCGCTCGCAAGTCGCCAGCGTCACGCCGAAAAAATGTCCGCTTGCGCCCTGGATGCCGCGCCGCGCGCGGTCCTCTTGCACCGCCGGCCCGTGGGAGAACTCCCCTTCCCGCTTGCCGCCGAAGCGCATCGCCTCCTTGGCCTTCTCATCGTCGCGCGTTTTGTTTCGGAGTTCTTTTCTGACACGCAACCGCTCTTCCGGATTGAAATGGCGCTCGCCCATGTTCCAGGTCAGCTCATGCGTGTCGAAATAACCGTAACCATTATAGACGGCGACCGCCGGCGTGCCGTCTTGGAATTCGAGAAACGCCGCGTAATATCCCGGCGCGGGGCGCTCGCTCATCCACTGGCCGGTCATCGCGCGCACGCTCCGCACCATGCCGCCGCCGAGCAGCCGGAGCGTGTCGATCTGATGCGGCCCTTGCCGATAGACGACGCCGCCGCCCAACCTGACGTCCAGCTCCGCCGGCATGCGCGGCCGCAGCATCCAGTCGGTGTACATCCACGTGTGCAGAGCGCGCGCCGGACCGAGCTCGCCCGACTTGATGACGCGTCGCATCGCGCGAATCGCCGGATTGAAGCTCTGCGTATGGCCGCAGAGAAGCTTCACCCTATTTTTTTCCGCGGCCGCGACCATCTTTTCGCATTCCGCCATCGACAGAGCCATCGGTTTTTCGACGACGACGTGCTTGCCGCGCTCGGCGGCGGCGAGCACGTGCTCGCAGTGGAACTGATTCGGCGTCGAGATCCAGACCGCTTCGACTTCCGGATCGTCGCAGAGCTTCTCGACGCTGTCATAGACGCGGCCGCCGTATTTCTGCCGAAACGTCTCCAGCGCGTCTTTGCGGAAATCCGCCGCCGCGACGAGCATCATCCCCGGCATCTGCGCCATCGCCGGAATGATTTGCGTGCTGCCGACGCCGAGACCGGCGACGCCCACCTTGAGAACTCTTGCCGCCATGTTGCTCTTTTCCTGAGTTATTCCGAGAAGAGAGATCCTTCGCGTTGCTCAGGATGACAAATGGGAGTTCAGGTGACGTATCTCAAATATCATTCTAACTCCCGCGCTGTCTGTCATGCTGAGCGTAGCGAAGCATCCCTCCCCCCTTTTTTGTTTTTCTTGAAATTGTTTACTCTTTGCTTGTTAGTCAAAACTTTTTTCTACCACCAGTCGAAAATAGTTTTCTTTCGCGGGACCGGCTGCTCTTCTTTGTAGGGTTGATGATTCTCCCGCATCGCGCGATCCACTTCGAAGCGCAAAAGATCCCAAATTTTTTCCAGGCAGCGGACAAAGTCCGGATTGCTCATGCTCTTGAAGCCGCGCGGGCGCGCGAGATCGATCGTGACGACGCTTTTGATCACGCCGGGCGCGGCGCTCATCACCGCGACGCGGTCGCAGAGCATCACCGCCTCTTCGATGTTGTGCGTGACGAGGATCACCGTCTTTTTGTGTTTCTCCCAGATGCTGAGCAGCTCCTCGCGCAGCAGCAGCCGCGTCTGCGCGTCCAGGTTTGCGAAGGGCTCGTCCATAACGATGACTTCGGGATCGTTCGCCAGCGCCCGC
>JBGPTS010000087.1:0-14514 GCA_041490745.1 Binatia bacterium
AAATTCTCAAAGAAACGCGCGGCGACGTTCAGGAAGGCATCGACATGGCATATTACGTCGGCGGCGAAGGCAGAAGGCTCTTCGGCGAGACCACGCCGGCGGAGCTGCCGAATAAATTCGCTATGTCGATCCGCGCTCCGGTGGGCGTCTGCGGGCTGATCACGCCGTGGAATTTTCCCCTCGCCATTCCGACCTGGAAACTTTTTCCGGCTTTGCTTTGCGGCAACACGGTCGTGCTCAAACCCGCGGAAGATACTCCGCTGAGCGCGGTCAAATTATTCCAGGCCCTCGAAGAAGCCGGCGTCCCGCCGGGCGTGGCCAATCTGGTCCACGGCTCGGGCGAAGTGGCCGGCGCGGCGCTGGTGCGCCACCCGGACGTTCGGCTTATCTCGTTTACCGGCTCGGCCGCGGTTGGCCGCGAGATCGCCGCCGAATGCGGCAGAAGTCTCAAAAAAGTTTCCCTGGAAATGGGCGGCAAGAATGCCGAGATCGTGATGGAAGACGCCGATCTGGACCTTGCCGTGGAGGGCGCGCTGTGGGGCGCGTTCGGCACGACCGGGCAGCGCTGCACGGCGACCAGCCGATTGATTCTCCATCGCGCTATAAAAAACACCGTCATCGGAAAGTTGATCGAGCGGGCGGAAAAAATCAAAATCGGCGACGGCGCCGACGAGAAGGTGGAGATGGGGCCGCTCATCAACGAAGCCGCGCGCGACAAAGTCCGCCGCTACGTTCAGATCGGGAAAGACGAGGGCGCGAGGCTCTTGACCGGCGGCGCGATTTACGAAGAGGGGCAATGGATCGACGGATATTTTTACCGGCCGACGATCTTCGATCGCGTCGCGCCTTCGATGCGCATCGCGCAGGAAGAAATCTTCGGCCCCGTGCTCTCGATCATCGAGGTCGGGAGCTTTGAAGAGGCGATCGAAGTTCTGAACGGCACGCCCTACGGGCTTTCCAGCTCCATCTATACGCGAGATGTCGACCGGGCGTTTCGCGCGCTGAGAGATATCGAGGCCGGCATCACGTACATCAACGGCCCGACGATCGGCGCCGAAGTGCACCTCCCGTTCGGCGGCGTCAAAGACACCGGCAACGGCCACCGTGAGGCGGGCACGACGGTCTATGACATCTTCAGCGAGTGGAAATCGGTTTACGTGGACTATTCGGGAAAATTGCAAAAGGCGCAGATCGACAACGCGGAATAAAAACGTGATCGTGATTCGTGTTCGTGATCGAGCACGAGCCGCGAGCGCGAGCACGAATAGATGAAAATCCCCCGCATCCACATCAAGCCCCCAGGTCCGTTCGCGCGGGAGATCATCGCCCGCGACGAGCGATTCACCGCTCCCGCCTACGGCCGAGTCTATCCGCTGGTCGTCAAGGAAGGGCGCGGCATGGCGATCGAGGACGTCGATGGCAATCTCTTTCTCGATTTCATGGCCGGCATCGCCGTGGCTTCGACCGGCCATGCGCATCCGGAAGTCGTCAAAGCGATTCACGACCAAGCGTCGAAGTTTCTCCACATCTGCGGCAGCGATTTTTATTACGAGCCGATGGGGCGGCTCGCCGAAAAGCTGAATCAACTCGCTCCGGGTACTTCGCCGAAGAAGATCTTTTTGACCAATTCCGGAACGGAAGCGGTCGAGGCGGCCATCAAGCTCGCCCGCTACGCGACCCGGAGAACGCATCTCGTCGCCTTCTTGGGGGCGTTTCACGGCAGGACGCTCGGCGCGCTTTCGCTTACCGCCAGTCGCTCGTCGCATCGCGCCCACTTCGGCCCGCTCTTGCCCGACGTTCACCACGTGGCATACGGGATGGAAGGCCTCGGCGATTTGGAGAAGGAAGTCTTCCGGCACGAAGTTTCGCCCGACGAAGTCGCGGCAATTTTCGTCGAGCCGATTCAGGGCGAAGGCGGCTACGTCGTGCCGCCGCCGGAGTTTCTCCGCGGGTTGCAGGAAATCTGCCGGCGTCACGGCATCCTGCTCGTCGCCGACGAGATTCAAAGCGGCTTCGGCCGGACGGGAAAAATGTTCGCCTGCGAGCACTGGAACGTCGAGCCGGATATTCTCTGCGTCGCCAAGGGCATCGCCAGCGGCATGCCGCTCGGCGCGATGATCGCGCGGAGCGAGATCAGCACCTGGCAGCACGGCAATCACGGCTCCACCTACGGCGGCAATCCGGTAGCGTGCGCCGCGGCGCTGGCGACGATCGATCTGATCGAGAACGGACTGATGGCCAACGCCGCCGAAACGGGAATTTATCTCAGGGAAAAATTGACGGCGCTCAAAGCGAATTGTCCCGCGATCCGCGACGTTCGCGGCCTCGGCCTGATGGTGGGCGTGGAGTTCATCTCGGCCGAGTTGCGCGATCGTGTGGTGCGGAGTTGTTTCGAGAAGGGATTGCTGCTGTTAGGCTGCGGCGCGAGCGTGATCCGCTTTTGCCCGCCGTTGATCGTGCGCAAGGATGAAGTCGATGTGGCGGTGGAGATTTTTGGGTCTGTGCTGAGCAGGTAAAAATGGCGGTTTAGTAGGGGCGGTTTGCGAACAGCAACCTACATCGCTATATTCCCCAGCCTCCGCTCAAGTGGATATTCGTCCCGTTGACATAGCGCGCCTCGTCCGAGAGGAGAAAGCGCACCGCGGCGACGGCGTCGTCCATCGTGCCGATGTATCCCGCCGGAATGCGCTTGGCCATCGCGGCCAGTTCTTCCGCGGGCGCGCTGCCGGTATCGATGAAGCCGGGCGAGACCGCGTTCACCGTGATGCCGTGCGGCGCGGCGACGCGCGCGAGCGAGCGCGCGAGCACGAGCAGGCCGACCTTGGCGATGTAGTGCGCAGTTAAATTCGGCTGCGCGATCAACTGATCCGCATTTGCCATGCTGAAGCAGACGATGCGTCCCCATTTGCGCGCGACCATGCCCGGCATGACCGCCCGGCCAAGATAAAAGAGCGGATGGAGATTGTTGTCGAACATCGAGCGCCAGCCCTCCACCGTTTCCTTCAACAGATCCACGCGATGGTACGGACCGGCGGAGTTGATCAAAGCGTCGATGCGGCCCCATTCTTTTTCCACCCGCGCGACCAACTCGGCCGCCGCCTTCGGATCGGAAACGTCGCACGGAATCGCCAGCGCCTTGACGCCGTTCTTCGCCGCGGCGGCCGTTACTTCGGCGGCTTCTTTCGCGCTCGCGCGATAGCAAATCGCGATGCTCCAACCGCGGGCGGCCAGGTCGAGCGCGACGGCGCGGCCGATGCCTTTCGCGCCGCCGGTTATGAGCGCAACCTTTTCACTCATGAGACCTCCCGAAAAGGTCCAAGTTGCCGCTCTGGTCACCGTCTTTTCCAGCCGGCTGATTGCCAGCCGCCGACGGCTCGATAAACGGCCTGAACTTATCGTACAATTCCATCAACTTGGCTTTGTAGTGCTCAACGTTTTCATCCGGTTTTTTTGCGTCCCACTCTGCGGCCAGCTTGCAGCTCTCGTTGATCTTGATCTTGGTTCCCCGCCCGGTCACGTAATAAGAAATCTGATCTCCCGGCTGATAGGGCCGCTCGGCCTTCAATGCCAGCTCGTACGCCGCTGCGGGATTGCGTTTTTTCTCGCGTAGCTTGGCCTGGTAAGTCGCGAGCGAATCTTGCAGCGTCTCGGTCTTCATCAACATGGCGATGTCCATGCGATGATGCTCCAGGTCGTCCAGATACCGCCGGTAGAGCGCCGGCACCTTTTCTTTCTCGCCGGTGAGCAAGAGCTTGAGCATCTCTTCCATCCAGCGGCGCTGAAAAAGCTCCAGGCCGCGCGAGCGCAGGCCGGAGCCTTTGACGACAAGCCCGCCTTTTTCGTCGAGCAGCGCGTAGTTTTTCATCTTGTAGCTGAACATCGCCGCATATCGGCCGTCGATCTCCAGCTCGATCCCTTTGGGCAGAATGGCGGCCAGCTCTCGAATGAAGCGCTCTTCGTCGGCGCGCGTCGCGATTTTCTTCGGCGGGACGAAGTAGATGCCGTCGGTATCGACTTCGACGACCGAAGCGCCTTCTTGCTTGAGCCGGGCGACCGCCGATTGGATCAGCTCCCGGCCTTTCGCCGTCACCAGGTTCGCCGCTTCGTAATCGTTGAAGTGGCCCATGTCGAAGCCGAGATAGCCATAAAAGGAATTGATGAGAATCTTAAACGTGGTTTGCAACGCGGAGAAATAAACCTTCGCTTCGGGCGTGTCGGCTGCGCGCGCCAGCTCCTTGGCCTTGATTCTGAAGTCGCGCAGATCGCCGAGCAGCCCGGAGGCGATGCCGAGATCGTCGGTCTTCGGAAAATAACCGCAGGCCAGCATGATCGAGGGATAGAGAGAAGTCACGTCGCAGTGAAGCACGCGACGGGCGACTCCCTGAACTTCGATGTCGGTGAAGCCGCCGGCGACTTTCGCCGGCGGCTGGGGTCGCGGGATCGACCGCCGGCGAAAAAGATATTCTCGAAGAAACAGAGAATCGATCTTGGTCGCGTTGCCCCTGAGCGCCACGTTCTGATAGCTGAACGGAAAGATCTGCGCTTCGGCGAAATAGCTCGGCGAGAGAATCTCGGAAATCGCGCGCGTCTCGCGCACGTCGTCGAGCGCATAGCGGAACAGCGTATCGGGGTCATGATCGAAATACCAGCTTGCCCGGTCGCCCGGGATGTAAGTCCTGTCGGCGGCGGCGACGCCGAAATGGCGCGCGATGTCTTTCAACCCGTAGCCCGGCAGCGCTCTCGCGGAGACGTCGTAATGCTGGGCCAAAAGCCAGGTGTCGATGATGTGGCGGCCGAAAATTTCGTACTTCCTATAGGTAATCGTCCGTTCGGCGATTTGCATTCGCGAAGCGTGGCCTTGCAGAAGAGAGCCGTCGCGTCCGAGCGCGAGCGCGACGCCGTGCCTTTTGGCGCGCGCGTCGATATAATCCAGGTCGAAGCGAAAAAAATTGTGTCCCTCGATCACGTCGGGGTCCCGCGTTTGGACTTCGCGGACGAATGCGTCGAGCATCTCCGCTTCGCCGTATTCCTTGCCGGAGATCAGCCGCTCCCAGCCGGTGGAGTCGGTCATCGCGATGGCGGTGACGCGGTCCGACGCTCGTAGCGCGTTGCAGAACTCGAAGCCGGAGTCGCAGTAAGTTTCGATGTCGATCTGCATGCGTTTCAGATCGCCGAAGCCGATGCCCAGGAAGTGCGTCTTGCCGGAGAGGAGCAGATATTGGTGGATCGGATCGCCGAGATAAAAAAACGGGGCATCCGAGGCGGACGAAGTCTTGCCGCTTCGTTTCTGCAGGTGGAGCCTGGCGTCTTCGAGTTGCTTCAAGTCGGGAAAAAAAGCGATGCGGTCGAAGGCCCGGCCGCCCGACAGCGGCTCGATCTCGGCTTCGCCGCGCCAGTCTTTGAGCCATCGTTCGCCTTCGAGAAGAAGAAACGGGCGAAACGCGACGCGCTCGGAGCGCACCTCGCCGTCCTCGCGGCGAAAGACGGCGATGCGATTCGAGCCTTCGACTTCAAAAGCGATCAATCCCGGCGTCGAGTCGCGGCCGAAAAGCATTTCGTTCCGCTGAAAGAGGGGATGTTGCAAGCGGCTTTCCGTCATCGTACGCTTTGCCGTTTGGCGAAGGCGCTGCCAATATACCAAACCCATTTCGGAAGATATAGGACGGCAACGCGCCCCTGCCGATTTCCAGGCCGCAAGTGCAAGACGATCCGTTGGAGTCTTCGATGCCAGTTATGCTAAAAGAAACCGATGACGACGGCGGACCCGCTCAGCATTAACAGTCGGCCCGCGCTCCGGCGTCCGGTGTTGATACTGGCCTTTGCCGGCTGGAGCGACGCGGGCGACTCGGCCACGACCGCGGTGCGCTATCTCACCGAGCAGTTGATGGCGACGAAAGTCGCCGCTATCGATCCCGAAGAATTTTATGATTTCTCCATCCAGCGCCCCCACGTGCGGTTGGTGGACGGCCTGCAGCGCGAGATCCATTGGCCGACTTACGACTTCCACCACGGCAGCGGCATCGGCATCGAGCGCGACTTCGTATTCGGCGTCGGCGCCGAGCCGCATCTGCGCTGGCGCGGTTTTTCCGAAACCCTGCTCCGGCTCATCGGCGAATTGAAAATCGAGCTGGTCGTGACGCTCGGCGCCTATCTCGACGAAGTGCTCTACACGCGGCCGGTGCCGCTCACGGGATTTGCCTCGGACTCAAGGTTGATGAATGAGCTGGAGCTCCTGCCGTCGCGTTATCAGGGGCCGACGGGCATCGTGGGAATTTTGGGCGAGGCCTGCCGGAAGAACGGCGTCCCGCATATGAGCTTGTGGGCCACGTTGCCGCATTATCTTTCCGCCGCGCCGAACCCGCGCGGCGCGCTTGCGCTGGTGCTCCGCTTGTCGCAGTGGCTCGGGCTGCGCGTGGATACGGGGCCGCTGGAGCGCGCCGCCGCCGAGTTTCAGAATAAGGTGAACGAAGTCGTCAACAACGACCCGAACCTCTCGGCGTTTATCCGCGAGCTTAAGAAACGGGAGTTCGAGCAGTGAAACTTTCCGTCCTGATGCCCGTCTTCAACGAGGCGGCGACTCTCGAAGAAGCGGTGCGGCGGGTGCAGGGCGTCCCCATAGCCAAAGAGATCGTCGCCGTCGATGACGGCTCGACCGACGGCAGCCGCGACATTCTGAAGCGCCTCGAAGCCGAAACGAAGCGGAAAAATTCCCCGGACAACGATTTCAAGGTCGTTCTGCAGCCGCACAATCAAGGCAAAGGCGCCGCGCTGAGGACCGGCCTCGCGCACGTCACGGGCGACGTGGTGATCATTCAGGACGCCGACCTGGAATACGATCCGCGCGATTATACGACTCTCCTGGATCCGATTCTCGCCGGCGATGCCGACGTGGTTTACGGCACGCGCTTTGCCGGCGGCGGGCCGCATCGGGTCATGTTTTTCTGGCACTATCTCGGCAATCAGGTCCTCACGCTCTTCTCCAACGCGCTCTCGAACTTGAACCTGACCGATATGGAAGTCGGCTACAAAGTTTTTCGCACCGAGATCATCAAAGGCATCAAGCTCGAATCCGAGCGCTTCGGCTTCGAGCCGGAAATCACCATGAAGATCGCCAAGAAAAAATGCCGCGTCTATGAAGTGCCGATCTCCTACCACGGGCGCACCTACGCCGAGGGAAAAAAGATCACCTGGAAAGACGGCGTCGTGGCGCTGTATTGCTTGATAAGGTACTGGTGGAAGGATTAAGGAAGGCAACAGGCAATAGGCACTAGGCGATAGGTCGGATGCGTCGAATCACGGCCTGCGAATTCACCTTTGTCCAACTCTCTCCGCCCACAGCTCCTCCATATAATCTCTCAGCGCGTCTTTCAGCGGAAATTGCGGCACATAGCCCAACTCCGCCTTCGATGTGCTCAAGTCTAACAGGAAATCGCCGTGGCCTTTGCCGGCGTCGTCGCCGGCGACGTTGATCTCGGTTTTCGGCAACAGCTCACGCGCGGCCGCGGCGAGATCGCGCGCGCGCGTGACGACGCCGCTGCCGGCGTTATAAATCCTCTGCTTTGGCGTCTTCGCCGCGCATGCGAGATCGAGCGCCAGCGCCACGTCTTTGGCGTATACGTACTCGTTCGAAAAATAAATCTTCGCGTCGATCGTAAAGGGCTCGCCTTTAATAATTTTCAGCGCGAGATCGCGCATGACCATGCCGACGGTCGAGCCGCCGACGTAATGGCCGCGGCCGAAGACGCCGGCAGGGCGGATGATCACGGTGTCGAGATTGTAGAGATGCGCGTAGGCGTCAACTAAATGCTCTGAGCAGGCCTTCGTCGTCGTGTAAAGATTGTGGCCGCCGATCGGCGCGTCTTCGCGGATCGGCCCCGTGGTGATTTGTTCCCGGTCATAGACGCCGAAGGTGCTGACATAAACGACGCGCCGCAAACCCTGAAGCCGCGCCGCTTCCAGGACGTTGATGGTGCCGAGAATATTATTGGTCGCACCGGTGTATGAGTTTTCCGCCACGCGCTTGCCGATGAGACCGGCGGTGGCGACGAGGGTGTCGATTTTGAATTGCTTCAGTGCGTTTAACAGCGCCGGCAAATCGCGCATGTCCGCCGCGACCACCTCCGCGCGGTCTTTGCCGACGATTTTGTCGATGTACTCGCGGTTGGGGGACAGATCGTAAACGACGACTCTGTTTCCGCCGTCGGCAATTCGCTTCGCGAGATGGCAGCCGATCAGGCCTCCTCCAGTAATCAAAACGTTCATAAATTATTTCCTCCTGCATCGGATTTAGGCTAGATCGGGCGCGGAGTCAATGAAACGAATCCTCTTGCCTTCGGCAACCGTTAACGCTAGTTTCAGTGCGCTTGGCTCGATCGGAACGAAAGGAGATAGTCCATGACAACGATCCGCAAGAGCGTCGTTGCATTTGCCGGCTTGGTTGTTCTCGCTTATGCCGGTCAGATTTCCACCGCCGCAGCGCAGATGCCGAAGATAAAAGTGGGAAGGACGTTAGGAGGCAGCGGTTTTCATATTCCTTCTTACATCGCGGTGGATAAGGGCCTGCTCAAGGCGGAAGGGCTCGACGCCGAATTCATCGCCGCGCAGGCGGGCGTTTTGGTCAGGGCAGCCCTCGCGAAGGAGATCGAGTTCGTGCCGATACCGGGAGGCGGCTCCGAGGCAATGCTCAAGGGCGCGCCGCTTGTTTTTCTCGTCGGCGAATCGCTCGTTTCCCAGTGGACGATCACCACGACCCCGGACATCAAGCGGGTGGAAGATCTCAGAGGAAAAACCATAGGGCTCGAGAGGCCCGGGCAGGCGGCTTACACCGAAGCGGTGGTCGTGCTCGGGAAATATTTCAAGATGGAGCCCGGCAAGGACTATAAGGTCATCACATTCAATGCCGAGCCCGACCGGGTGGCCGCGCTGATCAACAAATCGGTTCAGGCCGCGATACTCTCATTCCCCCATGCCGCCAGGGCGGAGAAAGAGGGGATGAAGATTCTCGTCAAGACGGGGGATTACATCCCGCGGCTGGGCGGCACGTTTATCGCGCACAAGGACTTCGTCAAAGAAAAGCGCGATGTGACCAAGAGATTTATCCGCGCGATGGTGAAGGCAAACGATTACGTGAAGGCCAACAAAAAGGGGACGATCGACGTTATTCAGAAATATTTCGAGGTCAAGGACGCGGCGCTCGCCGAGGGAATCTACAATCAGGTGCAGAATGCCTTTGGACCGGACATCCCTTACGATCTGCTCAAGGAACTATTCGAATCCAGGACGACGCCCGAGCTGGGCTGGCCCGCCGGCAAGCCCTTGCCCGACATCGAACAGTTCGTAGCGCGCGACTTGTTGAATGAGACGCTGAAGGAGATGGGACGAACGCCGAAAAAGTAAATACCGTGCTCGTGATCGTTGATCGTGCTCGTTTACGAACACGAGCCACGAGTACTAGGGACGTTTTTTCTGCCTAGAATGTCTTTACCACATCCGGGCGCCAGCGGCTGAGCCGGGATTCCACCCTCTTCACCAGGTGAGTGAGAATCAGCGAGAGGCTCATAAAAATAGTCACACCGACAAAAACGACGTCCACCTTATAGTTAGTCGCGGCGCTCGCGATCATGAAGCCCAGGCCTTTGCTGGCGCCGAAGAATTCCCCCACGACCACGCCGAGCAGCGCCCGGCCTATCGCCAGGCGCAAACCGGCAACGATGTAAGGGACCGAGTTGGGCAGGACCACGATCTTCATGGTCTGCCACTCGTTGGCGCCGAACGATCTCACCACGTTGACCAGAACGCGATCGACGTTCTTCACGCCTTCGTAGGTATTGATCAGAAGCGGGAAGACAGCGCCGACAAAGACGATCGCGATTTTCGACCATATCCCGATGCCGAGCCAGAGCATGAGCAACGGTAGAAAAACAAGCCTCGGCGTGGCGTTGAACGCAGTGACGAATGGATCGAGCATGGCATCGAGCGTCTTCGACCTCCCCATAATAAGACCCAACGGCAGGCCGGCGACGATGGCCAGCGCGAGTCCGACGACGAACTCTACGCCGCTCACATAGACATGGCTCTGAATCTCGTTCGCGACGACCAACCTATAGAAAGCCTTGACCACCTCGACGGGAGTGGTGAAGAAGAGCGATAGCCCGCGCGGGAGCGATATGATGGCGGGCAGCGACTGCCAGGCCAGAATCAGCAGAAAGATGAAGCCCGCCCCCAGAATCGGCTGCTCTCTTTCTCTATAGAAGCTCGCGAGCGCGGTCATCTCGCCTCCTGTCCTATTTTCCAGGGCGCCAGGAGTGTTTCTAATTTTCTCAAACCCTCGGTGAAGATCACGGCCACGATCATCAACAGCAGAATGGCGGCGAACATCTCCGGCAGCCTGTAGGTGTCGCCGAAGCGGGAGATCGCGAAGCCGATGCCCTCCGAGGCGGCGTAGAATTCAGCGACGAGGATGCCGACGATGCCCCGGCCGATGGCGATCCGCGCGCCCGCTACGATATAGGGCAGCGTGCTCGGAAGGATGACTTTGAAATAGATATCCTTTTCTTTCCCGCCGAACGCCCGCACGACGTTGACGAGGAGCCGGTCGGTGCACTTCACGCCGGCGAAAACGTTGAAGACAAAAGGAAACACCGCGAGGAGAAAAATCAACGCCACTTTGCCCGTGAGGCCGACGCCGAAAATGATGATGAAGAGGGGTGCCAGCGCGACCAGCGGGCTCGCGTAGAGCGCCGTGAGAAACGGGTCGAGGATGTATTCGGCTCTACGCCGCCAGCCCATAAAAACGCCGACGGGAATGCCGACGATCACCGCGAGACTAAAGCCCCAGAGGAAAGCCTTACTGCTGATCGCCACGTCGTGCCACAACGCTCCCGACAGGACCTGCTCCTTGAAGGCTGCGGCGATGAGCGACGGCTTGGTGAAGAAAAAAGGATCGAGGGGAAGCACATAGGTGAAGGCGTACTCCCACACGAGCATCAGCCCGACCACCGAGAGCGCGCCCAAAAGCGGTCTCCGATATTCGGAGATCATCTCCCTAAACGCCATTATCGTCGCGCCTTCCCATCAACTCGTCTTTGAGAGTGCTCCATATCTCCGCTTTGATCTCGTTGAATTTGGCCGACAGCCTCATCTCGTAATCTCTGGGCCGGCCGAGATTGATGCGGATGATCGTTTTGGTCGTTCCCGGCCGCGCGCTCATGACGACGACGCGGTCGGAGAGATAGGCGGCCTCCTCGATGCTGTGGGTGACGAAGATCACGGTTTTTTTCGTCCGCTCCCACACCTGCAAAAGCTCCGCCTGCATCAAGTCTCTCGTCTGCGCGTCGAGGGCGGCGAACGGCTCGTCCATCAAAAGCACCTCCGGGTCCGTCGCGAGAGCGCGCGCGAGGCCGACTCTTTGCTTCATGCCGCCGGACAGCTCGTGCGGATAATGATTTTCGAATTGCGCCAGTCCGGCCATCTGAATCAGGTCCGTCGCGCGCTTGCGCCGCGCCTCCGCATGGACGCCCTTCAGCTCCAAACCCAATTCGACGTTTCCGATCACCGTCCTCCACGGCAGTAAGCCGAATTCTTGAAATACCATAGCGCGGTCCTGGCCGGGGCCTGTGATGCGCGTGCCGTTGAGCCGCATTTCTCCGGCGTCCGGCTTGATGAGGCCGAGAAGGATATTTAGAAACGTACTCTTGCCGCAGCCCGACGGGCCGACGATACTGACGAACTCGCCCTTGCCCACGTCGAGCGAAAGTTCTTTCAAGGCCGGGACCGGCTCACGATTCTTGGGCCGGAACGTCAGGCTGATTTCTTTGGCTTGGATGCACGGCTGCATGTCGGTGACCTTGCGCGCTACTTTACACAAAAGCGCGGTCGGACTACAAGAAAAAATCGCCGGCAAAAAAACGCAGCGCGCACGCCCTTGAAAGTTTCGTCGCCGTTGCAGTATATGAAGTCGGAAAAAGCAGGAGGATGACAAAGATGATTAAAATTAAAAAGCTCTACCATGTTGGTCTGCCGGTGAACGATCTCGACCGGGCGACGAAATTTTACAGCGAAGTCTTGGGAATGAAATGCACCAAGATCGGCTTGGACGTGGACAGCGGCGGGCCTTACAAAGAAGTTTACGGCATGTATCCCGCTATCTCGCGGCTGTTCTTCGAGGACGGCATGTGTCTCGTGCTTTTCGAGCGGCCGAAGCCGATCGAGAGGGAAGACTTCGACGATGGCACGGCGCACATCGCGCTGCAAACCAGCAAAGAAGACTTCGACCGCGCCGTGGGTGAGTTGAGGCAAGCCGGCGTCAAAGTGCTGATCGACAAGCCGGTCGAGCGGCCGACGGGAAGAGGGTTGTACTTTTTCGACACCGAGGGGAACTACATTCAATTGCAGTGTCCGGAATGATTAGCAGACGCACACAAACGCCTATCTATTTCGTTGCACTCGCGTCGTCTCGCTCGACGTACTAAAAGAGTCCGCCTGCGCTCGCCGGCTCTTCGCACACCTCGTATCTGGGACGTTTCTGAGCGTCTGCGATCGCAGCCTTACAAAAGTCGCCACGAATATCATTTTTCTACTTCCCCGCCATTCTTCGCGCCACCGTAATAAACCCCGTGTGCGCCACCATCCGATGCTCCGGCCGCATGCTCATGTCTTTGATGTGCCAATATCGCATCAACGTCTCGAACGTTTCGATGCGCGCGAAGCCGCCGTGGGCTCTGAGCGAGTCCACAAAAGTTTTCACTTGAAGCACCGTCGGAAGATAACTGAGTAAAATTCCGCCGGGACGGAGCGCGTCGGAAGCTTTTTGAATCACTTGCCATGGTTCGGGCAAATCCAAAATGACGCGATCGACTCCGCGCTCTTCCAGCGCTTCGGCCACGTCGCCGAGCTTCAACGTCCAGTGATCCGCCGGGCCGTAATAGCGCTCGACGTTGCTGCGCGCCATCTTGGCGAAGTCTTCGCGCAGCTCGTAGGAGATCAGCCGTCCATCGGGACCGAGAGCGCGAAGGAGGGCGACCGTCAGCGCGCCGGCGCCGACGCCCGATTCGATCACGGTGCAGCCGGGAAAGATATCCGCCCAAATGAGAATGGTCGCGATGTCTTTCGGATAGATAACCTGCGCCTGGCGCGGCAGATTCGGAATCAGTTGGGCGAGAGTCGGACGAAAAACCAAAAAGGCGTCGTTCAACGACGTGCGCACGAGCGAGCCTTCTTCGCGGCCGATGACTTCGTCGGCGGCGATCTTCCCGTCGCGAATTGCAATATCTTTCCCGCCGACGAGCCGCCGGAGATATTCGCGTTCCTTCCGGTCGGAAAAAATCACCGTCTCGCCGTCGCGGAGTGGTTTACTTCCCGAAGTCTTAATGGCGGAATTTCCTTTTCGGCGAGAGTAGCCGAGAAACTCTTGCCGCGCAACACAAGGTGGACCTTTTGCCGCCGTTGGATTATACAGCGGTTTGATCCGCCGCGAAGTTGCCGGGTCAAAGCCCGCCTATCATGCTGACGCCGCGTAAAACCGCTATCCGCGATCTGGCCGAGCGCATGGCGCCGGAACGGAATCGATGGATCGAGCGGAATGCTTTTTACTACGAGGAAGACTACCGCTACATGCGGTTTCTCGTGCCCAACGGGCTGCGCGTTCTCGATCTCGGCTGCGGCACCGGCGGGCTCTTGGCGGCGCTGGAGCCTTCGGTCGGAGTCGGCGTCGATTTCAGCCCGGCTATGGTCGAAATCGCTCGTAAGCAGTTTCCGAATTTACAGTTTGTCGTCGGCGACGTCGAGGATGCCGTGTTGATTGCAAGCCTGAAGGGGCCGTTCGACGTCATCGTATTGTCCGACACGATCGGCTCGCTCGAAGATTGCCAGACCGCGCTGACTCAATTGCACGGCCTCTGCCATCGGGACACACGTCTTGTCGTTGCATACTACTCGAGAATGTGGGAGCCGCTGCTCGCCGTCGGCCGCGCGGTCGGATTGCAAATGCCGCAGATACACCAGAACTGGCTTTCGACGGAAGACATCGCCAATCTTATCGCGCTTTCGGATTTTCAGGTTGTCAAGCGCGAATGGCGCCAGTTGTTGCCGCGCCGAATGCTCGGTCTCGGCGTCGTGGTTAACCGTTTTTTGGCGCCGCTGGCGATCATCCGGCGCGCGTGCCTGCGAAATTACATCGTCGCCCGGCCGTCGCGACAATTGGCTTACCCTTCGGCGTTGTCCGCGACCGTCGTTATTCCGTGCCGCAACGAGCGCGGCAACATCGAGGCGGCGGTCCGCCGCATGCCGCGATTTTGCGCCGACATCGAGATCATTTTCGTCGAAGGCCACAGCGACGACGGCACGCTCGAAGAGATCCACCGGGTTATCGCCGCGCACCCGGAGCGCGATATCAAAGTTCTGGTCCAGGACGGAAAAGGGAAGGGCGACGCGGTGCGCAAAGGATTCGATCACGCGCGCGGCGACGTGCTCATGATTCTCGACGCCGACCTCACCATGCCGCCGGAGGATTTGCCC
>JBGPTS010000088.1:0-14261 GCA_041490745.1 Binatia bacterium
CGACGGTGAGATAATGCTCCAGCATGCCCATCAGCGCGTGCACTTCGTCCTCGGGCCGGAACCAGTTCTCGGTGGAAAAGGCGTAAAGGGAAAGATATGGAATGCCGAGCTTGCGGCTCATCTCCACCACGGCGCGGACCGAGCCGGTGCCGCGCCGGTGTCCTTCAGTCCGGCCCTTGCCGCGCCGTGCGGCCCAGCGGCCGTTGCCGTCCATGATGACCGCGACGTGGCGCGGCAACCGGCTCCGGTCTAAACCATTTAAATTTATTTTTGTTGGATGCGTCACTCGTGGATTCGAAATCGTTATTCGCGCCGAGATCGTCCCGAAAGGTCAGCACGAACACGAACCACCCTTCGACTCCGCTCAGGGTGGTGAGCCTGTCGAACCACGATCACGACGGACGGGCGGAGAGGTTGGGGAAATCTCAGACCTCCATGATCTCGTCTTCTTTGCTCTTCAGGACCTTGTCCACTTTCTCGATGAATTCCTTGCTGATCTTTTCGACCCGCTCGTGGCTGTGTTTGAGAACGTCGGCCGTGATCTCTTTCTTTTTTTCCGCTTCCTTTAACTTCTCGATCGCCACGCGCCGGTGGTTCCGCACCGAGACGCGGAACTCCTCGGCGATTTTTTTCACGTGCTTGACAAGATCGTGGCGCCGCTCTTCGGTCAGCGCGGGAATGGGTATGCGGATTACCTTGCCGTCGTTGTTGGGCGTCAGTCCCAGGTCGGATTTCTGAATCGCTTTTTCGATGTTGGTCATGGCCGACCGGTCGTAGGGCTGGATCACCAGCAGGCGCGGCTCCGGCGCGGAGAGCGTCGCGACTTGGTTCAGCGGCGTCTGCGCGCCGTAGTAATCGACGATGATGCCTTCGAGCAGCGCGGTAGAGGCCCGCCCGGTGCGGAGCTTGGACAATTCCTTGCGAAACGCGACCACGCACTTGTCCATCTCTTTTTGCAACTCGGAAAAAAACGGCTCGTTCATGCTCTCACCGCGCTCACCAGCGTGCCGATTTCCTCGCCGCATACCACCCGCTTGATGTTGCCTTTTTCCATGAGATTGAAAACCACGATGGGAAGATGATTGTCCATGCAGAGGGAAATGGCCGTGGAGTCCATGACCTTGAGCTCTTTGTTGAGCACTTCGATATAGGAGAGCCGGCCGTACATCTTGGCTTCCCGATTTTTCATCGGGTCGGCGTCATAGACGCCGGTGACCTTGGTGGCCTTCAGAATCACTTCGGCGCCGATTTCCATGGCGCGGAGGCTCGCGGTCGTGTCGGTGGTGAAGTAGGGGTTGCCGGTGCCGCCGGCGAAGATAACGACGCGGCCTTTTTCCAAGTGACGCGTCGCGCGGCGGCGGATATAAGGCTCGGCGACTTGCCGCATCTCGATCGCCGACATGACGCGGGTCGAGACGCCGATTTTTTCCAGCGCGTCCTGCAGGGCCAGGCTGTTGATCACCGTCGCCAGCATGCCCATGTAATCGGCGGTGGCGCGCTCCATGCCGCCCTCGCTCAACTCCGCGCCGCGAAAAATGTTGCCGCCGCCGATCACCAGCGCCATCTCGCAGCCGAGCGCTTTGACTTCTTTGATCTCTTCGGCGAATGCCTTGACGGTCTTGGCGTCGATGCCGTATTTCTCTTCGCCGCCCAGCGCCTCTCCAGTGACTTTCAGGATGACCCGCTTGTACTTGAGCACGTTATCCCTCGACGCCGGCTGTTTCACGACCTATCCCTTCTCGACGCCTTCGCCCACCTGATAGCGCATGAAGCGCCTGACCTGAATGTTCTCGCCCATGCGCGCGACCGCGTCCTGCACCAGGTCGCCGACTTTGCGGTCCGGGTCCTTGATGAAGGCCTGCTCCAACAGGCAGATCTCCGAATAAAAACGATCGACTTTTCCTTCGACGATCTTCTCGGCGATCTTTTCGGGCTTGCCGGAATCGAGCGCCTGGCGCCGGTAAATCTCGCGCTCGCGCTCGAGCTCGTCCGGCGAGACTTCCTCGCGCCGGACATAGCGGGGGCTCGCCGCCGCGACTTGCATGGCGAGGTCTTTTAGCAGAGCCTGAAATTCCGGCGTGCGGGCGACGAAGTCGGTCTCGCAGTTGACTTCCACCATGACGCCGATCTTGCCGCCGGCGTGAATGTACGCGCCGACCAAACCCTCGGCGGCGACGCGGCTCGTTTTTTTCGCCGCCGCCGCCAATCCCTTGCGACGGAGATAATCGACCGCCTGCTCCAGGTCGCCGGCACACTCCGACAGCGCCTTCTTGCAATCCATCACTCCGGCGCCGGTCTTCTCGCGGAGTTCTTTGACGGTTGACGCGTTCACTTCCATAAACGATTCACGCCCCTAAAAAACGATTCGCGCCCCTAAAAACGATTCGCATCCCTAAAAAACGATTTATGTCCCTCCGACCGCGGAGTTTTCCTGAGCGGCGGCCGCGTCCATGGCGAGGGCGGCGTCGGCCGCCGCCGCGGCAGGCTTGGCGGCGGCTTGCTCGTGCAGGCCCTTGCCCTCGATAACCGCGTCGGCGATGGCGGCGCAAAAGAGACGAATGGCCCGGATCGCGTCGTCGTTGCCGGGAATTTTTTGATCGACCATGTCGGGATCGCAGTTCGTATCCACCACGGCGACGACCGGGATGCCCAACTTCCGCGCCTCGCACACCGCGATCTCTTCCTGCTTGGGATCGATGACGAAAATCGCGTCCGGCAGCTTGCGCATGGCCTTGATGCCGCCGAGCGACTGCTCGAGCTTTTCCCTTTCGCGGTGCAGGCCGAGCATTTCTTTTTTGGTGAGCGCGTCAACGATTTTGGGATCGTTTTCCATCTCTTCAAGCTTGCGCAAACGCTCGATGCTCTGGCGGATGGTGGAAAAATTGGTCAGCGTGCCGCCGAGCCAGCGGTTTTGCACGTGGAACATGCCGCAGCGCTCGGCCTCTTCCTTGATCGCTTCCTGAGCCTGCTTCTTCGTGCCGACAAATAGAACATTGCCGCCCGTGGCCGCGAGATCACGCACAAACGCGGCGACGCTTTTGAACATCGTCACGGTTTGCTGCAAGTCGATGATGTGGATGCCGTTGCGCGCGCCGAAGATATACTGCCGCATCTTCGGGTTCCAACGGCTGGTTTGATGGCCGAAGTGAACTCCGGCCTCTAAAAGCTGCTTCATGGAAATTTCCGGCATAATCCCGTCCTTTGGTTTTGTCCTCCCCTTTCGTCAACTTGCTCGCCCGACCCTCCGGGCACCCGGACGAGAATCGGAAAGGGTGTGAATTTTATGCAATCGCTCAACGCCCGCTTCCGGTAGGGCCGAAGCCCTACGGAAACGGCTGAAGGCCGTAACTTTGAGTTTTTAACAGAGATCGGCGGCTCGCGCAAGGAGTCGGCGGATCAGGCATTCATGGAATCCAGGAACTCTTTGTTGTTTTTGGTCCTGCGCATTTTGTCGAGGAGAAACTCCATCGACTCCACCGCGTTCAATTGGGAAAGCACTTTGCGTAGTATCCAGATTCGGTTGAGGTCTTCCTTCGGAATCAGCAGCTCTTCCTTGCGCGTGCCCGACTTGTTGATGTCGATCGCGGGGAAGACCCGCTTGTCCATCAGGCGCCGGTCGAGGTGAACCTCCATGTTGCCGGTTCCCTTGAACTCCTCGAAGATGACTTCGTCCATGCGGCTCCCGGTGTCGATCAGCGCGGTGGCGATGATCGTCAAGCTACCGCCGTCCTCGATGTTGCGCGCGGCGCCGAAAAACTTCTTCGGCTTGTGCAGCGCGTTGGAATCGACGCCGCCGGAAAGAATCTTGCCGCTCGGCGGCACCACGGTGTTGTAGGCGCGCGCCAGGCGGGTGATGCTGTCGAGCAGGATGACAACGTCCTTGCCGTGCTCGACCAGGCGTTTGGCCTTTTCGATTACCATCTCGGCGACCTGAACGTGCCGCGTCGCCGGCTCGTCGAACGTGGAGCTCACGACTTCGCCGTCGACCGAGCGCTGCATGTCGGTCACCTCTTCCGGCCGCTCGTCGATCAGCAGCACGATGAGGACGACCTCCTTGTGGTTCTGCGCGATCGCCTTGGCGACGTGCTGGAGCATCATCGTCTTGCCGGTGCGCGGCGCGGCCACGATCAAGCCGCGCTGGCCCTTGCCGATCGGCGTCATGAGATCGACGATGCGCGTCGTATAATCGTCCGGCTGATATTCCAGCTTGAGCCGCTCGTTGGGATAAAGCGGAGTGAGATTGTCGAAGAGAATTTTGTCGCGGGCTTTTTCCGGATCTTCGTAGTTGATCGCTTCCACTTTCAGCAGAGCGAAATAGCGCTCGCCCTCTTTAGGCGGGCGAATCTGGCCGGAGATCACATCGCCCGTGCGCAGGTTAAAGCGCCGGATCTGGCTCGGCGAGACGTAGATATCGTCCGGGCCCGGCAGATAGTTGTAATCGGGGGCGCGGAGAAATCCGAAGCCGTCGGGCAGCGTCTCCAACACGCCTTCGCCGTAGATAAACCCGTTCTGCTCGGTCTGTGCCTGCAAAATGGCGAAGATGAGCTCCTGCTTGCGCATGTTGGCTGCGCCTTCGATGTTGAAGTTCTTGCCGATCAACGCCAGATCACCGATTTTCTTTTCCTTAAGAGCCTTCAAATTGAGCTTGCCGTCCTCGACGGCTTCCGGCTCGACTCGCTCGGGTTGGGGTGTGCCACGCACCATAGATCTTGCTCTCCTTTCGTGCTTCGACTGAAAATTTTAGCGGTCAGCGATTCGCGACCGCCGACCTTGGTTCATTGAATCTCAATGGGCGCAAGAAAGCGCGGGGCCGCTCGATCCACAATGGCTCACGCCAACCCTATGAGCGTTTTATCGTCGGGCGGCCCTTCGGACCGATCAAACCGCGCCGTCATGCGGCGAAAAGGGGTAGTTGGCACAGACGAAATATTTCGTTCGGGACCAAATCAAACGTTGGGTCGGGATTCAGCGAACCGATTTACCTTAATGCGGGATTTGTTTCAAAGAATAACGCCGAGCCGGAACCTCGGTTATGGCCTATAATAAGAAACCTCCGCCTGCTTGTCAACCCCCTCACGCTGTTCTCTTAGCGCGCGCAAGAGCCGCTCCATGTCCGGCGCGAGCGGCGCGGAGAATTTCATCGTCGCTCCGCTGCCGGGATGGGCGAACTCGAGACGCGCCGCATGGAGCGCCTGGCGCGGAAAATCGTTCAGCGCCGGATCGATCGAAGCCGCCTTCGCGCCGTAAACGCGATCGCCGACGACGGCATGCCCTTCGTCGGCCAGATGGACGCGAAGCTGGTGCGTCCGTCCGCTCTGCGGGCGGAGGCGCAACAACGTCACGCAGGAGAAGCGTCCCGTGGAGCGGCCGAGAGGAAAAAATTCTTCGACTTGCCATTCAGTCAGAGCTTCGCGGACGCGCGGCTGGGCACGCACGCTCGACATGCGTTTTCGGTCCGAGCGATGGCGCCCGATCGGCCGGTCGATTGCGCCCTTTTCTTTTTTCATCTTGCCCCATACGAGCGCGAGATATTCCTTCCGCACGCGTCGTTCCTTGAATTGCGCGGCCAGATATTGAAACGCCCGCCCATGCTTGGCCACGACCATGACCCCGGAGGTATCCTTATCCAACCGGTGCACGATGCCCGGTCGGCGCTCGCCGCCGATGCCGGGAAGATCTGGACAGTGGTGCAGCAGCGCGTTGACGAGCGTTCCGCCTTTCCATCCGGCAGCGGGATGAACAACCATGCCGGCCGCTTTGTTGAGCACGAGACAGTCGCCGTCTTCGTAAAGAATTTCCAGCGGCAGCGGCTCGGCCGCGAGCGCGCTCTCTTTCGCTGAAACGTGCCGGATGGCGACGCGGTCGCCGGCTTTGACGCGAGCACTCGGCTTCGCACGCCGGCCGTTCAGCGTGATCGAACCGTCGGCGATCATTTTTTGAATCGCCGAGCGCGTCCACTCGCCGACGACACCGGGCGCGTCCCGCGCGAGAAAAAGATCGAGACGCATTCCCGTGCGCGCCGCGTCGACCCGCGCTTCATGCTCGACAGTGGAAATCTTTCCGGCCTCATCCTTCATCCCTCGTCCTTCAGACCTGAAGCGCGGCGGCGCGCAAAATATTTTCCGCGCTCTTCACGTCGCGCTGGATCTGTTCGACCAGCAACGCCGCGGAGGCGAACTTTTTTTCCTCGCGGATTCTCTCGACGAAAAAAAGCTTCACCGATTGCTCGTAGAGATCCTCGTCGAAGTCGAAGAGGTAAGTCTCGATCGTCCTCGGCCCGTCGCCGAAAGTCGGATTCACCCCCACGCTCGTCACAGACCGCCATTGCCGGCCGCCGACTTCGAGAATGGAAGCGTAGATGCCGTCGAGCGGCACGACTTCGGTCCGCGCCGCGATGTTCGCCGTCGGATAGCCGAGTTGCCGGCCGCGCCCGTGTCCCGCGGCGACGCGGCCGGAAACAAAATGGCAGCGGCCGAGATAGCGGCCCGCCTCGCGCACCTGCCCGCGCTCGATCAGCGCCCTGATCCGACTGCTGCTGACACGATGGCCTTCGATCTCGATCGGCCCGACGACGCCGACGGCGAAATTTGCTTCTTTGCCCCAGCGGATCAAATCTTCCACCCGCCCCTTTCTGCCTTTGCCGAACCGGAGGTCCTTCCCGACCCACATCTTCTCGGCACCGATCCGCCGCACGAGAAAATCTTGCACGAACGCGTCAGCCTCGAGGTTGGCGAAAGCGACGTTGAACGTCTGAACGATCACGACGTCTACGCCGAACGATTGCAGCAACGTCATCTTATCTTTGTGCGTCAAAATCAGCCGCGGCGCGCGTTCGGGCACCAGAATTTTCAACGGATGCGGCTCGAAAGTCAGCACCACGGAACGGCCGCCGATCTTCTTGGCGTCCTCGACCGCACGGCTGAGCAGCGCCCGGTGCCCCAGATGAATGCCGTCGAAATTTCCCAGAGTCAAAACCGGCCGGGCAAGCGAAAGAGGACGGCTCTCGACGTGACGCAGAATCTCCATAGGTCGGGAAAACGAATCAGCGATCGACTTTCAGCATTCCGGCTCGATCCCGTGCCGCAAACGCAAGCGACCGAGAGTTAAAAGAAGTGGCGCGAATACGCGGGAGGTAAAATGCGACCGGTCAGGACCCCAGGGTGCTGAGCTTTTGCTGGGCTTTCCCCGCTTCTTCGGTCTGCGGATAGCGATCGACCAGCTCCTGCAAAATCAACCGGGCATCGACCTTGTCGCCCAGCTCGGCGAACGCGAAACCCTGCTTGAGCAGCGCCGCCGGCACCTTGTCGCCTTTGGGGTATTTGCGGCGGACCGTGTCGAATTCCAGAATCGCCTGCTCGAATTCCCTGAGAGCGTAATGGCACTCGCCGAGCCAATACTGCGCGTTGTCGCCCAGGTCGCTGTTGGGATATCTTTTGAGAAAGTCCTTGAGCTTGATAATTGCCGCGCGATAGTCTTTGCGCTCGACGACTCTCCAGGCGTCGTCATATTCTCTCCGGATCGACTCGGAGTCCGTGGCAAGCCTCTCGGTCTTCTCCCGCTGCGCTTCCGCCGCCGCGATGGCCGCCGCGGCGGCAGCTGCGGCCGCTTTTTGGTCCGCGGCAAGCGCCTGCATCGCGTCCCGCATCTTTCTAAGCTCGTCGTCGCGCGTCTTAAGTTGCTCCTTGAATTGATTGGACTGAGTTTTGACGTCTTCGTTGACTCTGGCGAGACGCGCTTCGAGGTCCTTGACCCTCTGGTCGCCCTCTTTACTCGACTTCCCGATCTGTCGATCGAGTTGATACCGGACCTCTTCCACTTTTTCCTTCAGCGCGGCGATCTCCCGGTTGGCTTGATCGAGATTGGCTCGGGTGTCGGCGAGATTGGACCGAATGCTGTCCACTTCGTTGCGGCTGGCCAAGTTTTGGCTGCGCAGCGTTTTCTGCTCGCGCTCGATGACATCGATCTGTTGGGGAACCGGGCAGCCGGGCAAAACGGCCGCGCTCGATAGCAGAAACAAGGCGAGTATGCGCTTCATGAAACGATCGAAAACCACAAGCGGCAGAATCCCAATTATGAAATTCGGTTCTTGGATTCCTTAAGCCGAATGATTAAGAAGCCGGCCGGCCGGTGGCGATGACAAACCGGTCGCGGCGGTTCTTCTGCCAGCAGGCCTCGTTTTGCTCTTTGCAAACCGGCAGCTCTTCGCCATAGCTGATCGTTGAAACTCGGTCGGTCGAAATTCCGAGCGTAACGAGATAATCTTTCGCCGCCTGGGCGCGCTTGGCGCCGAGCGCGAGGTTATATTCGTTCGTGCCGCGCTCGTCGCAGTGGCCTTCGACCTCCAAACGCACGGACGCGTTGGTTTTGAGCCAATCGGCGTTCACCTTTAGTATCGCGCGGGCCTCAGGATTCAAATCGAAACTGTCGAAGCCGAAATAAATTTCTTTGAGAGGGCTGGTAGGAGGCGTAATGGGAGCCCGCCCCTCGCCCGCCTGCTTAAGACTCGATGGTCCGGTAGGAGTTTCTTTGCCTCCCGCCCCTCTGCCACCGGCGCCGCCTAGATCCGATTCCGAATTGCCGGAGCCGGCATCAGGCGCCGCCGGATTTTTGGCCGAGCAACCGGCTAGAAGAAGAAAAGCAAAAATGAAAACTCCGCACAGCAGCGCATTCAACCGTTCCATTTTTCTCCCCTTTTTTCCGAAATTACTCCAGGCGCGGGGACCATGACGGATTAGTATCATCTCCCCCGGAGGCTGTCAATCTTTGTTGGTTTTCGCCGGTATCGCGCATCATATATATTTGATAACGGCCGCCGCGATTGGACGCGAAGGCTATGAATCTCCCGTCCGGCGCCCACGATGGGTCTTCGTTATCGCCGGTGCCCGAAGTGAGTTGCTCCGGCTCGCCGCCCTGGACACCTGTCTTAAAGATCTGAAAGCGGCCGGCGATCCGCGCGGTGTAGGCGATGCGGTCGCCCTTGGGCGACCAGTCGGGCGAGGTGTTGTACGAGCCCGCGAAAGTCAGCCGCTTTACGCTGCCGCCCGCCAGCTCCATGACATAAACTTGCGGATTTCCGCTGCGGTTGGAGACGAACGCGAGCCGATTGCCGTCCGGCGAAAAGGTCGGTGAGACGTCGATGCCGCGGTCTTCGGTCAGCCGGCGGACAACTTTGCCCGTGCGGTCGAGCAGGTAGAGGTCCGTGTTGCCGCCGCGCTCGATGGCGACGGCGATGAACTTGCCATCGGGCGACCACCTGCCGCCGATGCTCGAGCCGCCGCGCTCGGCGATTCTATTTTCCTTGGACGTTGCGAGATCGTAGAGATAAAGCGTCCGCTGGCCCTCCCGGTACGAGGTATAAAGGAGCGTGCGCCCGTCGGGACTCCACGCGGGCGAGAGATTGAGCGACCGATTGTTGGTCACCTGGCTTTTTTCCGTGCCGTCGAGATGGGACACGTAAATTTCTTTGAGGCCGCCGCCGGAGTTCGAGACGTAAGCGAGGCGCGTGTTGAAGACGCCGGGCGTGCCGGTGAATTGATTGATGATCTCGTCGGCGAACTTGTGCGCGATGCGGCGAGAATCTCTCGTCTTGCCGCTGTATCTCTTGCCGACCAACTGCTTGGTCTGAAAAACGTCGAATAGGCGCAGCTCGACGGTGAGATCGTCGCCCTGAGCGTTGAAGCCTCCTTTGACCAAACTCTCGGCCCCGATCGTTGACCAGGCTTTCATATCGAAGCTGTCCAGAGTGAGGCCGCTCTGCTCCGGTTTCTCGATGTAGGCGGCGCGGTCGAGGACGCGAAACCAGCCGGAGAGTCTCATGTCGTTGCCGATCGCATCGGCAACGGTTTCCGCCAAGCCGCGCTTGTCGTCGCTGCCGGCAAGATTTTTTAGCGGCGAGACGGCGATCTGCACGCGCCGGCTTCCGGGCTCGTCAATAGCTATCGTAACGGCGGAATAGAACGGTCGTGCGGAAAGAGCGAGCGCCATAAGGGATACTAACGTTACTAGAGCGGTTCTGACAATCATCGCTTCAACCCCTGAGCTCCCCACTACCAAAGGGCATATTTACATCCAAAAAGTCCGCTCGATATGCCTCGGGAGGCGCCGGCAGAGGATTGGCTCTTCTAAGCGCTCGGATCACGGATTCATCAAAGGACCGGTCGCCGGAAGTTCCGACAAGTCTCAAGTCAGTAATCTCGCCGTTTTCCTGGATGCTGATTCGCACCAGAACCTGCAGGTCGGTCCTCTTTCCCGGCCAGGTCCAACTAGTTTTTACGCGGTCTTTAATAATCGCTATATATCTGATGTATTCTGGGCTCTTTACAATCCCACCGCCGGTGCCGGTCGCGCCCGCAGTGAATCCCGCCGACCCGGCCTCTTTGCCCCCCAGCGTGCTTGTCGCCGCCGCCGCTTTTTGCGCTGCTTGCTCGAGTTGGCGCAATCGCTGTTGTTGCTGAATCTGTTGCAGTTGCCGTTGCCGCTGGAGTTCCTCCTGCTTTTGTTTTTGCTCGACCTCGGCGCGACGAGCGGCGACAGCTTCCTCGATCCTCTGCCCCCTCAACTTGTCAAGCTTTTCTCTTACCTGTCTTGCATTCTCCGCCTCGGCCGCGTCCAGTCTCCGTTTTTCTTCTTCCTCTTTCTTCGCCTTAGCGAGTCGCTCGGCCATTTCGGCTTCTTGCTTGGCTTTCGCCAGCGCCAGCTGCTCCGCCATTTCGGCTTCTTGCTTGGCTTTCGCGAGCGCCAGCTTCTCCGCCATCTCGGCTTCTTTCTTCGCCTTCGATTGTGCCAGCTTTTCTGCTTCGGCCTCTTTCTTGGCTTTTACCTGCGCAAACTTCTCCGCCGCTTCGGCCTCTTTCTTGGCCTTCGCCTGCGCCAGCTTCTCGGTCATTTCGGCGCGCTTGTCGGGAACGATCGGTTTCGCTTCCTTCACCTCCGGAACCGGTTTTGCCTTGGGAACCGGCTCGATCGCCGTGCCCGCGCCACCGCCGAGCTTTTCGCTGCCGACTAAATCCACAGTGTAAACCGGAACCAGACGATTGGGAGTTTTCGGCAGAAACGGCGTGACCAGAAGGAAAGCGATGGCGGCGAGATGCGCGGTCCCGGAAAGAAACATCCATCTCCCGATCCCCTCGCCTTGCTCGGCATGGCCCGGCGGCCGGGCGGCAACCGGCAACGGCTTTAACGGGCTCTGCGCCATTACTCTTCCTCTTGAGGCCGCGTCACCATTCCCAGTTTTTGAATCCCCGCCTGCTTGATCTCGGCGACGACTTTCATCACCAGGCCGTAGCGCACGTCCTGATCCGCCCTGAGATAAACTTCTCTGTCGCCGTTGAGGCTGCTAATCGCTCGGAGCTTCTGGCCCAGTTCCGGCACCGTCATCGGCGTATCGTTCAAATAAACCCGGCCGTTGCGGTTCACGACAACGACCATCTGCTCTTCCTTGCCGGGAATCGCGCCCGCCTTGGCTTGAGGGAGATTGACCTGCACGCCTTGTTGAATAATCGGCGCCGTGACCATAAAGATGACCAGCAACACCAACATCACGTCCACCATCGGCGTCACGTTGATCTGCGAAATCGTCGTCCCGCTCGGTTGTGAAGTGTCAACGGCCATAAAAAACCTCCGAGGCGATAAGCGTTAGGCCGTAGGCGGTTGTAAAGCCTTTTTTTGTTTTTTCTGACTATTGCCTACCGCCAAGTGCCTACCGCCTCATTTCAAAAAATGCCGCTCGGCGATATTCAAGAACTCATGCGAAAAATTATCCATGTCGGTGGCCAGCACCTTGATCTTCTGCACGAAGTGATTGTAAGCCATCAGCGCCGGGATCGCCGCAGCGAGACCCGCTGCAGTGGCGATCAGCGCCTCGGCGATGCCGGGAGCGACCGCCTGAATGCTTGAAGAATGCGTCACGCTCAAGCCGCGAAACGCGTTCATGATTCCCCACACCGTGCCGAACAGGCCGATGAACGGCGTCGTGCTGGCGGTGGTGCCGAGAAACGTGAGCGACTTTTCCAATTTGGTGATCTCCACGCTCGCCGCCCGCTTCATCGCGCGCGCGACGTTCTCAACGCCGCCGAGCTCGGTCGTGAGCGTTTCGCCGCCGGCGAGAAATTCTTTTTTGCCCCGCGGCACCCGCAGCAACTCCTCGTAGCCCGCGCGAAACACCTGCGCCACCGGACCCGCCTTGAGATCCCGGCTGGCGTCGTGGATCGAAGCCAGGTTGCGGCTGTCCCAAAAAATCTCCGTGAATTTTTCGGATTCATTTTTCGCATTGCGCACCTGATTGAATTTGAAAAAGATGATGCCCCAGCTCAACACCGAAAACAGGATCAAGAGGTAAAGCACCGCCTGCACGAGAGGACTGGAGCCTTTGACCAGATCCAAAATCCCGTGCTGCTGTGGAGCGATCAGATCGCTCTGGGCTATCAACTGAAACAGTGAGGTGAAAAACATCGTCCGTCCGAGCCGATCGTTTGAAAAAGGATTATAACCTCTGTATCTAATCAAATAAAGTCCCGATTGCAATTTTTCTTCGACCCCGAACCCAAAGGCCCCAGGCGCATGATCCGCACATTGGAACAGCTCAACCTCGACGGCAAGCGGGTTTTCGTCCGGGCGGATTTCAACGTGCCGATCGAGCGCGGCCGAATCACCGAGCCGCACCGCGTCGAGAGCACGCTGCCGACGCTCAGGCGGCTGCTCGAACGAGCCGGGAAAGTTCTGCTCGCCTCGCATCTCGGCCGGCCCGGCGGCAAGAAAGACCCCGCGTGGAGTCTCGCGCCGGTCGGCGCCTTGTTGGAAAAATTGCTCGGGGCGCCGGTCCGGCTGGCGCCGGACTCGATAGGCCTCGAAGTCGAAGCGCTGGCGCGCGACCCGCGCCACAAGATCGTGCTATTGGAGAATCTCCGCTTTCATACGGAGGAAGAAAAAAACGATCCCGGCTTCGCTCAAAAGCTCGCTTCCCTGGCGGACGTTTATGTGAACGACGCATTCGGCGCGGCGCACCGCGCGCACGCTTCGACGGCGGGCATGGCGCGCTTCTTTACCGAAAAGGGCGCCGGCCTGCTGCTCGAAAAGGAGCTGGAATATTTGGGTCGGCTGTTGCGCGCGCCGGAGCGGCCTTTTGTCGCCGTGCTGGGCGGCGCAAAGGTGTCGGACAAAATCGGCGTGATTGAGAATCTCCTGCCAAAGCTCGACGGCTTGGTCATCGGCGGCGCAATGGCATATACTTTCCTTCAGGCCAAGGGGGTCGCGGTCGGCCGGTCGCTGGTCGAGAAGGATCGCGTCGAGCTGGCGCGCCAAATCATGGCCAAGGCGGCTGCGTCCGGCACTGCCCTGCTTTTGCCGATCGACCACGTCGCGGCCGAGGGCCGCGACAAAATGCCGCAGATCGTGGCGGAGAACATTCCGGAAAATCTCATGGGACTCGATATCGGCCCGAAGACAACCGAGCTTTTCATCCGGGAAGTCCGCAAGTCCAAGATGGTGCTGTGGAACGGCCCTCTCGGTCTATTCGAGGAAGAAAACTTCAGCGCTGGGACCGTCCATGTCGCCCGCGCCCTCGCGGACTCCGGCGCGGTCGTCGTGGTCGCCGGCGGCGACACGGTCGCCGCCGTCACGGCGGCGGGCGTCGCGGAACGCATCGCCCATCTTTCGACGGGCGGCGGTGCGACGCTGGAATATCTCGAAGGAAAAAAACTGCCCGGCATCGAGGCGCTCGAGGTGACGGAATGAAGCTGCCGCTTGTCGTCGGCAATTGGAAGATGCACGGCACGCAGGCCGAGGCGGCGACGCTGGCGCGCCAGATATTGAACGGCGGCAAAGGCATCCGTGACGTCGAAGTGGTCCTCGCGCCGCCTTTCACCGCGCTCTCCACCGTGGCGGCGGTCACCATCGACAGCGCCGTCGAGCTTGCCGCGCAGAATATTCATTGGGAGGCCGAAGGCGCCTTCACCGGCGAGGTCAGCGCCCGGATGGCGCGCGAGCTCGGCTGTCAATACGTGATCATCGGCCATTCCGAGCGCCGCCAACTCTTTCAGGAAAACGATCAGGCGGTGGAAAAAAAGCTGGCCGCGGCGCTCGGCTCCGACCTGAAGCCGATCGTCTGCGTCGGCGAGACGCTGCAACAGAGACGCGGCGGAAAAACCAACGCGGTCGTCGGCCGGCAGCTCCGCGCCGCGTTGAAGGGGGTCGGCAAAAATGGTATAGAAAATATCGCCATTGCTTACGAGCCGGTCTGGGCCATCGGCACCGGTCACAACGCC
>JBGPTS010000089.1:0-14226 GCA_041490745.1 Binatia bacterium
ACGATGACGTCGTATTCGTGAGTTTCGTATTTATCGCCGGCGGCCATCAGATGATTCTCACGTCGTGAATGATTCCCATCGCGACCAGGCGCACGTACAGGTCCGTAAGCATGACGCCGACGAGACTGATCCAGGCGTACAGCATGTGATTTTCGTTGAGCCGGGTGAAAGTCCGCCACAGTCTATATCGGAGCGGCGCTTTCGAAAGCACGTCCAGACCGCCGCCGCACAGGTGGCGGCACGAATGGCAGGAAAAAGAATAGAGCGACAAGAGCGCCGCGTTGGCCAGCAACACCAGCGTGCCGACGCCGATGCCGAATACGTAGCGCCCCGGGCCCGCTGGAAAACGGAAGGCCAGAAACGCATCCCACCAGAGGAACAGCACGACAAGAGTGGCGATATAAAAGAAATACCGATGCAGGTTCTGGATGAGCAGCGGAAAACGCGTCTCGCCGGTGTAACGCGCGTGGCCGTCGCGCACCGCGCACGCCGGCGGGGAGAACCAAAACGAGCGGTAATAGGCCTTGCGATAGTAGTAGCAGGTGAGCCGGAAGCCGGCCGGCGCCCAGAGAATCAGAATGGCCGGTGAAAGTGACCAGTCGAACAGAGCGGCCGTCGCGTGCTTACAATACGTGCTGAGGCACGGCGAATAAAAAGGAGACAGATAAGGAGCGACGTAGTAGTTTTCGTTGACCAGCGCGGCCCAGGTCGTATAGACGATGAAAATCGTAAGCCCGGCTACGGTCAGCGCCGGCTCGACCCACCACGCGTCGCGCCTGAGAGTTTTAACGGTTTGCAAAGCTGCGGAAGAGTCACTCACGTTACCGGTTCCTCACGTTGAGAGGTGAACCACATGGGTCGCTAGAGCGATGGCGAAGACCTCTTCCGCCACGCAAGTCGAAGTCTTCGCTATTTTGCCGGAGATGCCGACGCGGCGGCTTGTGCGTCTTGGTCCTGCTGTTCCAGTTTTAGAAAATTATCAACGATCTGGGGAATGTCTTCTTTAGCGACCTTCATGTACCAAATACCTTCCGGCCAGATCATGATGTTGGGGCCGAAAGCGCAGAGGTCCATGCAGCCGCTCTTGGCGGCGCGGATTTTTCCCTTGAGGTTGCGTTCCTTGCAGACTTTTTTCAGCTCTTCGATCATTTCTTCGCCGCCGCTGTAGCCGCAAGAGACGCTTTCTCCGTGACGATTGTTGATGCAAACGTACAATTGTCTCACATAAGGCTGATTGCGTTTGATCATGAATCCCCCTCAACCGGTTCGTCCCTATTTTCTATAGCAGAAAGGTCGGCAGTTTGCACGCCCCGCCATAGCGGGGAAGCCGTCAGCAATCAGCTCTCAGCTTCGGATTTCTTTAGCTGACTGCTGAAAGCTTCTCAGCTTTTTTCGGGGATTCCCGGCTCGGTCATGCGCCAGGGATCGAGAATTTTGTCGAGCTTGTCGTCGGGCAAAACTTTATGCGCCCGCGCGACTTCGCGCACGGTCTTGCCGGTGGTGAACGATTCTTTCGCAATCTTCGCCGCCGCGTCGTAGCCGATCACCGGCGCGAGCGCGGTCACCATCGCCAAGCTCTTCTCGATCATCTCTTCGCAATGTTCTTTGTTGGCTTCGATCCCGACCACGCACTTTTCGGTGAACGTCGTCACCACGCTGGCGCTGAAAGAAATCGCTTCCAGCAGCCGCAGCGCCATGACCGGCATCATCACGTTGAGCTCGAAATTTCCCGCCTGGCCGCAAATCGTGATTGTCGCGTCGCAACCGATCACGTGCGCCGCCACTTGCAGCACCGACTCGCACATGACCGGATTGATTTTTCCCGGCATGATGGAAGAGCCGGGCTGTGTGTCCGGGAGCCCGATCTCGCCGATGCCGCAGCGCGGACCGGAAGAGAGCCAGCGGAGATCGTTGGCGATCTTCGTAAGGCTCACGGCCAGTGTCTTCAAGCTGCCGCTCACCTGCACCACCGCGTCCTTGGCCGCCTGCGCCTCGAAATGATTCTTGGCCTCGCGGAAATCGAGACCGGTCATCTGAGAGATTTTTTTGATCGTCCGCTTGGCAAATTCCGGGTGCGTGTTGATGCCGGTGCCGACGGCGGTGCCGCCGAGGGCCAGCTCTTCGAGTCCCGTGGCGGCGCTTTGAATCCGCTCGCGCGCAAGCTCGACCTGGCGCGCGTAGCCGCCGAATTCCTGGCCGAGTCGGATCGGTGTCGCGTCGGCCAAGTGCGTACGGCCGATCTTTACGATGCGATCGAATGCTTCCGCTTTCTTTGTCAGCGCGCCGTTGAGACCCGCGAGCGCCGGCAAAAGTTCTTTCTCGATCGCTTCCAGCGCCGAGACGTGAATCGCCGTCGGGATCACGTCGTTCGACGACTGGCTCATGTTGACGTGGTCGTTCGGATGGACGCCTTTGCCGCCGCGCTCTTTGCCGAGAAGCTCCAGCGCGCGGTTGGCGATCACCTCGTTGGCGTTCATGTTCGTGGAGGTGCCGGAGCCGGTTTGAAAAATATCGACGACGAACTCTTTATCGTGCTTTCCCGCCATCACTTCTTCGGCGGCGCGGTGAATCACTTCGGCGATTTTTGGGTCCAAGAGCTTGAGATCTTGATTGGCCGAGGCCGCCGCGTGCTTGATGACGGCCAGCGCGCGGATGAACTTCGGCGGAAAGCCGATGCCGCTCACGGGAAAATTTTCCACCGCCCGCTGCGTCTGAGCGCCGTAGTACGCGCTCTTCGGCACCTTCACTTCGCCCATGGAATCTTTCTCGACGCGGTAGTCTTGCGCAGCCATTTCTTCTTCCTCCTATCGCCTCTTTTATCGAGTTCGCGACGAATAGGCAACCGAGGAAGGCGGCCACGCGAGTCCCCCGGCAAGGTTCAGCGCAGGTATCGGATAGGCAGATACGGCCCGGCGCGAAGGCTGAGCGTTAACTCGCGGACGGGATCGTGACGGTAAACGTCGAGCCTTTGCCCGGCGTGCTTTCGACCGCGACCTTGCCGCCGAGCAGCTCGGTGAAATGCTTGACGATGTAAAGTCCGAGTCCGACGCCGCCGTAGATCCGCGTTTCGGAACTATCCAATTGATAGAACTTGTCGAAGATGAGATGCAGTTTGTCCGGCGGCATGCCGGCGCCGGTGTCGGTCACTCTCAACTCAAGCCACCGTTCCCCTGCAGGGGGACCGGGGAGCATGGGCGCAGAGGGGACAAGCCGCGCGGAGACGGTGACGCCGCCCGCGTCGGTGAATTTGATCGCGTTGCCGATGAGGTTCTGCAAGATCTGTCTGAGCTTGGCGCCGTCGGTGACGATCGCCGGCAGCGACGGCGGGCAGTCCCAGACGAGCTTGAGATTCTTTTTGCTCGCGGAAAAATGATACGCATCCTTGAGGTCGTCGAAGAGCTCGCCGAGATCGACGGGCTGCCGCTCGACGGCAGGAGTACTGACCTCCAGCATTGTGGTCTGCATGATGTCGTTGATGAGACCGAGCTGCTCGTCGGCGCGGGCCAGGACTTTCTGCAGCGCGTCTTGCTGCTGCGGGTTGATCTCGCCGAGCAGCCCGTCCTTCACCATGCCGACGTAGCCGGTCACCACGCTGAGCGGCGTCCTCAGCTCGTGCGACATGACGCTCAAAAATTCTTCCTTGACCTTGTTGGCTTTGACGACTTCTTCATAGAGTTGCGCGTTGCGAATGGCGACGGCGGCTTGGCTCGCCAGAGTAGTGAGGAACTCGATCTCTTCCCGGGTGAATACGTGCTCTTGTTTGGTATAGAGGCCGAGCACCCCCAAGACTTCGTCCCTGACGATCAGCGGGACTCCGAGATAAGAGACCAGGCCGTACTTGAGGAAGACTCCCTGGGTGAAGGTGAGCGGGTCCGTTACAACGTTAAGGACTTGAAGCGGCGCTCTGGTCTCGACGATTTTTCTCGCTTTTACGCCCTTGCGACCTGCGTTCCATTCCTTCTCGTCCACGCCCCGGCAGGCGAGAAACTCGAATCTTCCCGTTCCGCGGTTGAGGAGCCTCACCGTCGTTACCGCCGCGATCGGCAAAAAAAGTTCGATTTTCTGCAACAGAACTTGCAGGATGCTTTGCAGGTCTAACGAAGAAGTGACGGCCTGCTCGATGGCTCGCAGGGCCTCGATGCGTTGGAGATTGCGCCGGATCTCCTCCTCAGCGTTTTTCCGGGCCGTAATGTCCCGCGTTATCCCAAGCAGCGCGGCGGGCTTGCCCTGTTCGTCGCGAAGCGGAACCGCGTGGGTGTAGAGCCATCGCCGCGTTCCCTTGAGGCCGATCACCTCGAATTCGAGCGTGCCGCTTTCTCCCTCCATCACACGCTTATGCAAATCTCCGAACGCGGCCCGATATTCCGGCGCGATAAATTCCAGCAGGGGACACGTCTTTACCTCTTCCGGCGATGTGGCCTCGAGCATGGCGAGACCGGCGGGGTTCATGTCTAAAAGTCGTCCGTCCGGAGCAACGATCTTGACGCATTCCGGCTCGGTTTCAATAATCGTTTTCAAACGCCCCTCGCTTTGTCGCAGGGCCGCATCCATCTCGTTGCGGTTCACGGCGGCCATTTCGATCTCTCGCGCCACTCGATCCAGCTCGACAACCGGCAAAGTTTCAATCCGAAATGCTTCGCCTTTTCCCATCGCCTGCGCCCCGGCGGACAGCCGGGCCGTTGAACGAGAGAGCCGGTAACCGATCATCGTAGCGACGAAAATCCCGCCGAGGAGCACCACGATCCCGACGATGCCCGTGGCCATGAGCGAACGCCGGAGCGGCGCTTCCACCTCCGCGGCGGGAATTCCCAATCCCACTGTCCAACCAGAGAGCCGCGAGCGGCTGAACGCTGCGTAAACCGGGATATTTTCTTTGGTGGCGCCCCAAAACCATCCCTCCTCCGCTTGGGCGCTTTCCGTCGCAAATCTCGGCGTGGCAGGCTGGCCGACGAGGTTATCCGTCTCCCGCGTTCTGGCAATGATGATTTTGTTCTGGTCCAGTATCGTTCCGGTCCATTGAGGAGGAATTTTCTGCTGCGACAGCAGCGTTGCCAAGAACGCCGGAGATGCGGCGGATGCGAGCACGTAGCGAGTCGCGCCGTTTCGGACAACGGGCACAGCGACGACAAACAAGAAAGTGCCCGTGGTCGGGCTGCGGTAAAGACCGGATACACCAGGCTTGCCGGTCTCGAATACCTGTCGCATCAGGTCCGGCAGGGCGGCTCGCGGGAGTTTTGTTCCGAACGGGCGCCGCAAGTTCAGCACCTGTTGACCGGCACGGTCGATCAGAGCGACTCCTGCCCAGCCGCGAGAAACTTTAATCGCGATTTGCGCGTAGTTATAAAACTGCCGTAGGTTATTGGAAGTCAGGTGTTCGGAAGCGGCGATCGCCGAAAGCGTTCGGATCGCCGCTTCAAGCTCGCGATCCACCGCGAGCGACAGCGCGCGGGCCGTACCGATCATTCCGCGCTCGATATCGCTTCTCTGCTGCCGATAGGATTGGAAGATCAGCACGCACGAAAAGATCAGCGCGGGGACGAGAGCCGCAATGACGAGAAAAAAAAGGTGGGTGCGCAGTTTCATTAAGATGACGCGCAAAACCGCGCCGGAGGCGGCGGAAGACTCAACGTAAAAAGTCCGGCCGGAATATCCAGTCGGGCTTTCTGCTTGCGCATCGAGTTGTGAACGGTCTAGTTGCCCGGAGGATTTTCTGGAGCTCTCTGCGAGCTTTGCAACGCGGCGGATTATGTCATCGGCGGGAAGGAGATGTCAATCTATAGATCACCGGATGAATGCCGGGCTAAGTCGCGTACGGAATGGTCACCGTGAACGTCGTGCCTTCGCCGGGCTTGCTCGCGACTTCGACTTTGCCGCCGAGAAATTCGGTGAAGTGCTTGACGATGTAAAGTCCCAGGCCCGCGCCGCCGTAGAGCCGGGTCTCGGAGCTATCGACCTGGTAGAACTTGTCGAAGATCGCCGCCCGGTTTTCTTCGGGGATGCCGACGCCGGTATCGGAGACCTTGAACTCGACCCATCTTCTTCTCTGGTTGTCCTCGGCCGTGCGCAGCGCGACGGTCACGCTGCCCTCGGCGGTGAATTTGATCGCGTTGTTGATGAGGTTCACCAGAATCTCCTTGAGCTTGCCGCTGTCGGTGACGACGGCGATCGGCTCGTCCGGATAGTTCCAGAGGAGCGCGACTTTTTCTTTCGTATGGGACAATGCGTAGTCCGATTTCAGGTGGGTCAAAAGCTCGGAAAGATTGACCAGATGGCGCTCGAGCACGAGCGCGTGCGATTCGAGCTGGGTGATCTGCATGATGGCGTTGATCATGTTGAGCTGGTCGTTGGCGCGCAGGAGCAACTTTTGCAGCGCGTCTTCCTGGCGCGGGTTGATGTCGCCGAGCATCTTCTCCTTCACCATTCCGGCGTAGCCGATGACGACACTGAGGGGCGTGCGCAGCTCGTGCGACATGACGCTTAAAAACTCGCCTTTTATCTTGCTCGCCTTCTCAACCTCGTCGCGGGAGTCTTTGAGATGGATAATCAGCTCGCGGTTCTCCATCGACATGCCTATCTGCTGGGCGATCGCGACGAGGAGTTCTCGTTGCTTCTCGTCGAATCGGTCGGGCGCGCGGCTCGCGACGTAGAGAATGCCGCGCACGTCGCCGCGAATCTTGAGCGGCAGCACGGCGGCGGAGCGCAAGCCGAGCTGCTGCTGAAGTTTGGTCTTGAAGCGCGGCTCGGCGGCGATGTCGCCGGCGAAAATCGGCGCGGCGTTTTGCGTTACCCATTCCGCCGCGCCGCCGAGCAACCCGATTTCCATCTGTCGCGCGGCGTCGTCGGGGATGCCGCGATGGCCGGCGAGGATAGATCGGCCGGTTTCTTTTTTCCAGACCCGGACGAGCGCCGCCTCGGCGCCGGTCGCTTCCATGAGCCGGTCGATAATTCCCTCGCTCGTTTCGTCGATCGATTCCGTTGTCTGCAAGGGCGCGAGCGCGGCGTAGAGTCCGGAGAGGAGCGCGAGCGATTGTTGCGCGTCTTTGTTCGGCGGCTTAACTTCCGTCTTCGCGGGCTCCGTCTTTGCGGATTCGGTCTTCGCGAGCGGCGCATCTTCGCGCGCGCGCGGGGGCGCCTCGCCCAGCGCCAGCGCCGCCTGTCCGGCCAGGGCGCCGAGACAGTCAATCTCTTCGCGGCTGAACTCGTGCGGCTCCGCTGTATAGACGCCGAGGATGCCGAGGACTTCTCCCCGCGCGCAGAGCGGCACGCCGATATAGGAGGCCAATCTCTGCTTGCGATAGAACTGGTTTGCGACCTGGCCGTCGGTCGCGAGGTTGCGAATCGTCAGAGGCGCTTTGGTTTCGAGGATTGTTTTGCTCCGGCCGCCGAGCGCCTTGTTCTCGTCGATCGTCCACGCCTCGTCGTTGCGGCGGCGCGCCGCCGCCGGCTCCAGGGCGCCGGACCGCCGGTTCAAAAGCCGCACCGTCGTCGCCGCAGCCGACGGAATCAACCGCTCGGCGTTCCCCACCAGAACGTCGCGCACCGCGCCCGGCGCCGGCGCGGCGACGATCGCCAGCGCGGCCTCGCTGAGCGCGCGCACGCGCTCGCGGTCGGCGCGGGCGCGGCCCGCCGCCGCGCTCCATTCGGCGCCTTGGCGGACGAGATGGCGCGCGTTCCAGAGGACGATCAGGATAAAGACAAACGCGTTCGACAACGCAAAAAAAGCCAGAGCCGCCTCGGCGCCGTAGATCCCGCGTCTCTGGCCGATAAGCGCGAGGTATCCGAGCGCCAGCGGGACGGCGCCCGCCGCGGGCAGCAGACGCGCCGCCGCCACGGCGCCGATGTGGTCGCCGGAAACATTGGCGATGAGACCGGTGCCCGGCCGCGCGCAAAGCACGCCGAGAGAAAGCAGCGCGAAGCCGAGAGCGGCGTTCGGCGCGACGATAGTGAGCGCGGAGACTCCGTAGAGATGGCCGGCGGCCGCGAGCAGCGAAGCGACGCCGGTCGCGACCGCGAGTGTTTGGAAAATCCGCGCTTCGACCGCCGCCGCCAAAAATCCAAGCTCGGCGCCCACGAGCAGAAAGAGCGCGGTCGTCGCCGCGTCCATCCGGCCGGGATGAGCTTCGCCGGCGCCCGCCGCCGCGTCCCTAAAAAATAAAATCCGGTCGATGCCGAGCTCGCGCCCGAGGAAATGCTCCGTGAGAGTGATGAAGCCGATTGAGATCACCAGACCGGCGCACAGCTCGGCGGCGCGGCGCTGAAGGTTCGTCGGCGCGCCGGACGAGAACCAGAGAGAGGCGGCGGACAGGATAAACGCCAGCGCTGCGTTCGCCTTCATCGGCTCGCCGCCGAAAAAAACCGTCTGCAAAATCGCGACGTCGAACGTCCAACCTGAAAGAACGAAACCGCCGGCGAGGGCGACCAGGATGCTTGCGGCGCGGGAGAAAGTGATTTGCCGAGACATTGAGGAATTTCTCTGAAACTTTACGCCGAGTGGGGAGCGAAAGCAATTCGTTAGGTTGGAGTACGTTGCATGGCGCAGCGGTCTTCATCTGCCGCTCGCGCCGTGACGACGATGCTGCAGATCACAGAACAGATATGATGCGCGGGAAGCTAGAAGCTACAGGGAATTCTCGCTGTAAACGTCGCCCCTTTACCCACTTCGCTCTGTGCGTCGATCTGTCCGCCGAGCAGCTCGGTCAAGTTCTTAACGATGTAGAGTCCCAGCCCGACGCCGCCGTAGAGCCGCGTCTCGGAACTGTCCACTTGGTAGAATTTGTCGAAGATGCGCGCCAGTTGCTCCTTCGGGATACCCGCACCGGTGTCGCTCACTTTCAACTCGATGAAGCGAAAATTGGGGGATAGGAGTTGGGAATTCGGGGTTCCGGATTGGGAAGCGGCCCCAACTCCTAATTCCGTATCCCCAACTCCCACCCTCGCGGTGATGCGGATGGCGCCCTCGTTGGTAAACTTGAGAGCGTTGTTGATCAGGTTCTGCAAGATCTGTTTGAGCTTCGCACCGTCGGTCGTTATCCGCACGGACGCAGAAGGATAATCCCAGATGAGGCTGACATCCTTTTTATCTAACCGGAGATCGTAGGAGGACTTCAGCTGATCGAGAAGGTCGCGCAGGTCCTCGGGTTGCCGCTCTATCAGGACGGCGCGCGCTTCGAGCTGCGTGGTCTGCATGATGTCGTTGATCATGTTGAGTTGCTCGGCGCCGCGGGCCAGCACTTTCTTGATCGCGGCGTCCTGCTGCGAATTGATCTTTCCCAACATCCCGTCCTTGATCAGCCCCGCATATCCCATAATGACGCTCAAGGGAGTTCTCAGCTCGTGCGACATCACGCTGAGAAATTCGTCTTTCACTTTGTTCGCCGTTTCCAGCTCCCGCGTCTTGCGCTTCAGCTCGTCGGCTTGCTGCACCAAATCCTGATAAAGCTGGGCATTCTGGATCGCGACCGCGGCCTGACTCGCGAGTGTCGCCAGGAACTCGACCTCTTTGGCGCTGAACCGATGCTCCCTTTTCGTGTAAAAGGAAAGCACTCCCGAGACCTTGCCTTTGGCGATCAGCGGGACTCCGAGATAAGAGATCAAACCATTCTTACGGAAAAACTCAGGGTCTTTTACGTCAGGGTCCGTTTGTACGTTGCGGACCGTCCGGGATGCCTTTGTCTCGAACACGGCGTTCGGGATGCCGCGTCCGGCTCTCCACTTTTCCGCCTTCCATTCCGATTCGTCCAGGCCGCGACAGGCTATCGGCTCCAAAAGTCCGGACTCTTCGTTGAAGAGCCTGACGGTTGTAGCGGAATAATCCGGCAGAAAAAAGTCGATTTTTTTCAGCAGCACGTCCAGGATGGCGGGGAGGTCCAAGGTCGAGGTGATGGCCAGGTCAATCTCATGCAGCGCGCGAATGCGCTGGAGATTGCGCTCGGTCTCCTCCTGCGCGCTGGCCTTCTGAACCGCCACGCCCATTTGGTTGCCGATCGCCTCAAGTAGGTGGATGTCGTCGGGGCTGAACTTTCGCGGCGTGCGGCTTCCGAGTTGAATGACACCCAGGATCTCGTTTTCTGTGCGGACGGGGACGAAAACGGCCGATCGGACCCCTTCTTTTTTCCACGTGCGCAGCCCCTCGCATTGGGAAACGTCTTCTTCCACCCGCGGTCCCGTCCGCTGCATCGTCCGCAGAGAGAACTGTCCGCTGTCGTTATCTCTCGCTTTCTTGCGATGGGCCTCGAGATTTTTTGGATCGCTATAGCCGCGGCTGGTTGTCGGTTCGAGAATGTCCGTCGCAGGATCCAAGAGACGGATCACGCCCAGGTCGAACGAACCGATGGAGAGGGACTTATCGAGAATTTTTTCGAGAGTCATGCTCATGTCCGAGGACGTCAAGGTAATCTGGCTGATATCCTGCAGGACCCGCAGTTCTTCATAGCGGCTATCGAGAGCCTTCTCCGCCCGCTTGCGCTCGGTAATGTCCAACACGGTAGCCAGCACGATCGGTCCTTCGGCAGTCTCGACGGGGCTCAAGCCGATCTCCACGGGAAACTCCAGGCCGTCTTTTCGCACCCCACGGAGGTCTCGCCCTACCCCCAATTGTCTCGGTTCGGGTCGGGCAAAATACTGCTTCATCTGGTCCGCGTGTTTACCGCGGGAGCGCTCCGGCACTAGAACATCCACGGACCGGCCGAGCAATTCGTTGCGCGTATAGCCGAAGGACTTCTCGATCTGCGCGTTGACCATAACGATCTTGCCTTCCGGGTCGACCATCATCATGCCGTTGGGCGCTGCTTCGACCGCCGCGCGGAATTTTTCTTCGCTCCGCACGAGAGCGTCGGCGCCATCTCGGATCGCTCGCGCTGTCCGGTCGACCTCGTAAATCCGGGGAAAGATTGCGCGCGCGGCCTCGGCTTGCTCCTCATCGCCCGCGGCCTGCGCAAGCGCGGCGATGGGAGCGGCGATTTTTCGCCCAATAATCATGGCGAATAGAATCCCGCTTAGAAGGAGCACGGCCCCGACTCCGGTGGCGAGCAGGAGGGAGTGCTGTACCGGCGATTCGATCATCGACAGCGGAACCGCGAGTCCTACCGTCCAACCCGACAGCGCTGAGCGGTGAAGGCCCGCAATGACTTGCTCTCCTTCCACCAGGGAGCCGTGCGATATTATTTCCTCGGCTTCTCCGCTCCTGACTGTAAATATGGGCGCTGCAGCTTTGCCAAGGTGTTGGTCCAGATCGCGCGTCCTGGCAATGGTGACGTTGTTCCGGTCGACGATCGTTCCGATCCGGTCAGGAGGAATCTTCTGGTCTTGCAGAAGCTGCGTCAGGAAGGCTGGAGAAGCGGCCGACGTGAGCACATACTTGGGTCGGCCGTCGACGGCGACGGGCACGCCGACCGCAAGGAGCCATTGGTTGGTAGCCGGCCCGTAAAAGAGATCGGAAACCGCAGGCTCCCCGGTTTCCAGTACCTGTTTACGAATCTTGGCATCGCCCGCTCGCGGAAGGCTCGACCCGAAGGGAAATCGCGTGCTCACGATCTGCTGGCCCGATAGATCGATCAGCACGATACCATTCCACCCTCCATGCGCAGCGAGCACGCGGGTGGCTTGCTCGTGGAACCGCCTCAAGTCGCCCGATTCCAGATGCTCGGACGTCGCAAGCCCTTTCAGGCTGGCTATCCATGCTCCGAACTCATAATCGACGGCGTGCGAGAGGGCGCGGGCCGTGTTGAGTAATCCGTCCTCTACGGCAGCCTGTTGCTGCTTACCGAACAGGACGATCATCACGCCGCCGAATATCAGCACCGGCAAGAGAGAGGCGATGACGAGCGCGATAAGGTACGAACGTAGTTTCATGTGTTGCTGTCGGCGTTCAGCAATCAAGTCAATTGTAACAGAAGTATCCGTCTCGTAGAAAAAAGTGTCAAGGCGCAGATCAAAGCCAAACGTCGGGCAATAACTTTGACTATATCTTCCTCTTTCCCGACGTTTATGTTAGCAAAGTGACCCGATGCAGACCTTCATCCGGCTCAATCGAGCCGTCGTTTTGTGCCGGAAATGTTCCCGCCTTGTACGCTGGCGCGAGCAGGCGGCGAAGAAACCGCCGCGCAGGTATCAGGGCGAGAGCTACTGGGCGAAGCCGCTGCCGGGCTTTGGCGATCCAAACGCGCGTCTTTTTATCGTCGGTCTCGCGCCCGCCGCCAACGGCGGCAACCGCACGGGAAGAATCTTCACCGGCGACCGCAGCGGCGACTGGCTTTACGGCACGCTCCACGCCTTCGGTTTTTCCAGCCAACCGACGTCAATCCATCGGGACGATGGATTGCTACTCAAAGACTGCTACATCTCGGCCGCCGTGCGGTGCGCGCCGCCGGCCAACAAGCCGACGCCGCTTGAGTTTACCCGGTGCCGGCCGTATCTGGTCCAAGAACTTCAATTGCTGAAAAATATCCGCGTCGTCGTCGCGCTGGGAAAAATCGCCTTCGATTCGTTTCTCAAAGCGTACCAGGAGAACGGCGGCGTCATTCCTAAACCTCGGCCTCGGTTCGGTCACGGCTCCGTGGCGGAGCTTGAGCGCGGCCTCACGCTGCTCGGGTCGTACCATCCGAGCCAGCAGAACACGTTTACCGGCAGACTCACGCGCGAGATGTTTCATTCTGTTTTCGCGAAGGCGAAACAAATATTGGCTTGCTAAGGCGGAACGATCCCAATAAAATCGCCGGCATGAATATAATGTCCTGGCAGCTCTGGGCGGTTCTGTCCGCGGTGTTCGCCTCGTTGACGGCGATCTTTGCCAAGATCGGCGTCGCGAACGTCAATTCGGATCTGGCGACTTTCATCAGGACGCTCGTGATCGTCGTGGTTCTCACGGCGATTCTGCTCGCCACCGGCGAATTCCGTTCTCCCGCCGACTTGCCGGCGAGAACGATTTTGTTTCTCGTGTTGTCGGGGCTGGCGACGGGCGCGTCGTGGCTGTGCTACTTTCGCGCGCTCAAGCTGGGCAACGCTTCGCAAGTCGCGCCGATCGACAAACTCAGCGTCGTGCTCGTCGCTCTGCTCGGCGTCGCACTGTTGGGCGAGCGGCTCTCGCCCGCCAACTGGGCCGGCATCGCGTTGATCGCCGGCGGCGCGGTGCTGGTCGGTCTCGGATAACATCATGAAGGATTATCAGGAAATTGCCGCCGCGCTTCGGAAGCGAGTCGAAGGTGAAGTTCGCTTCGATAAATATTCGCGTCTGCTCTATTCAACCGACGCGTCGATGTATGAGATCGAGCCGATCGGCGTCGTCATCCCGCGCGATAAAGGAGACGTTGAAGCGGTTATAGAAATTGCTAACCGCTTCAACGTGCCGGTGCTGCCGCGCGGCGGCGGCACCGCGCTGGCGGGGCAGACCGTCGGCCACGCGATCGTCCTCGACTTCACCAAATACATGAATCGAGTTCTCGAAGTGAACCAGGTAGAACTCTGGTGCCGCGTGCAGCCCGGACTGGTGCAGGACGAGCTGAACGCGCACGTGCGACCGCAAGGCCTGCTCTTTGGCCCCGATACATCGACATCGAATCGCGCGACGATCGGCGGCATGATCGGCAACAACTCCGCCGGCGCGCACTCGCTCACCTACGGCAAGACGCTCGATCACGTGCTCGAACTCACCGTTCTGCTCTCGAACGGCAGCGAAATCGTGCTGAAAAATCTCTCGCCCGATGAGCTGGGGAAGAAAACCAAGGGAAACGGCGTCGAGGCGGAGGCTTATCGCGCGGTTCAAGCGTTGGCGGAAAAACACCGTGGAGAAATTCTCGCGCGTTATCCGAAAATTCTGCGCCGCGTCTCCGGCTACAACCTGGACGAATTCGTCAAGCCGCAGCCGTTCAATCTCGCGCGCATGGTCGTCGGCTCCGAGGGCACGCTCGCCTGCGTCGTCGAAGCCAAGATGCGCCTCGTGCCGAAGCCCAAGTGGACGGCGCTCGACGTGATTCATTTTCACGACGACATCGAGGCGCTGCAAGCGTCCTACGCTATTTTGGACACGCACCCGTACGCGCTCGAATCGACCGACAAATTGATTCTCGATCTCGCGCGCGGCAACATCGTGCAGTCCAAGCGGCTCGGATTCGTCCAGGGAAATCCCAGCTCGCTGCTCATGGTCGAGTACGCCGGCGAAACCGAAGAAGAGGTGAGGGCACAGGTCGAGAAACTCGAAGAGGTGCGCAAAGCGCAGCGCATCGGCTATGC
>JBGPTS010000090.1:0-14114 GCA_041490745.1 Binatia bacterium
GCCTCTTCGAGTTCGCGATGAATTTGCATGAGCGAGCCGTTGAGCGCCCGCGTGGCGAAGGCGATGCGCGCGGCGACATAGACGATGGCGATGAGCCAGACAGAGCCGTAGAGCGGAAGAAAATCCCCGAGCACGAAAAGCGACAGCAAGAGCGCGCCGATGGCGAGAATAACTTCCGGCAGAGCCTGCGGCAGGAAAGCCGCGAACTCGATCGCGTAGCGCGCGCGATTGCGCGAGCGGACGACGAGCCACGAGATCGCGAAGGCGAAGAGCAGGACGAGCAGCGGCACAACGACCACCAGCAGCGCCGTGTTGCGCGCGCCGCGCAGCACCAGCTCCCAGTCCATATTGTAGAAGTGCACGAGCGAAAGCCGACGCATCATCTCCATCGACGGCGGCGCGAAGTACGGAGTCAGCGCGGCGTAGATGATGAGAAGCAGCGGCAACAGCTTGGAGACGAAAGCATAAAGGCCGATGAAGAGCCAGCCCGCGATTGCCCAGCCGCCGAGCTCGATCAGCCCGGGGCGATAGCCCTTACCGGTCACCACTTCGAAGCGATGGCCGCGCCGGAGCACCTGCCCGTACCATGAAGTCAGCAGCGCCGCGACGACGATCATGCAAGTCCCGACCGCGCCGGTGATGCCGTACTCCGGCAGCCCGCTCCCCTGCGGATGAACTTTCAGATAAATAAAAGTGCTGAGCATGTAAACGCGATTGCCGAGACCGAGAATCGCCGGGATATCGAACGTCGCGATCCCGATCGTGACGACGTAAATCACCGCGGCCAGGATTCCCGGCAGCGCCAGTGGAAAAGTGACGCGATGGAGCGTGGTGAAAAAACTAAGCCCGTGCACCTCGGCCGCTTCTTCCAGCATCGGATTCATGGCGCGAAACATCTGCGCCGTGAGGACGAAGACCACTGCCGCCAGGCTCAGTCCCTGGACGAAGCCCATGCCGATGGGCGTGGCGATGTTGATCGGCGCGTTGTCGAGACCGAAGAGATCGATCAGCCAGCGGTTTAGAAATCCGATGCGCGAATGCGCGATGAAGGTCCAGCCCATCGCCGTGTAGATGCCGGGGATCAAGAGGCCGAGCGTCATGATCGCATAGATCATGGTTTTCCCCGGAATCGTCGTTCGCTCCGCGAGCCAGGCGATCGGCAGTCCGACGAGGAGCGCGACGAATGTCGTCGTGAGCGTGAACACCGCCGTGTTCCATAGGACGCGAATGAGAAAAGGATCGGTGAAAACCGCGCGGTAATTTTCCAGCGTGTAGGCGACGGCGGACGTGCCGAGCAGTCCTCGCTGAAAGCTCACCTGCAGCATCACCGCGACGAAAACAATGATAACCGCGATGGGCAGCACCGCCAGGCCGAGCAGCGCCGGCGAGGCTTGCAGTCGCCAACGAGGGAATACGGGAGTTCTGAGAACTTGTTGTTGCACGGTAAACGAATCGGTTGTCATCCTGAGCGCAGCGAAGGATCTCTCTTAGTTAGCTTCGGAGAGATTCTTCGGCTTCGCCTCAGAATGACATTCCATTTTTTTTGCGGCTAAAGGGCGGACACGCAGGTCCGTCCCTACTGGGCAATTGTGTCGTTCTTCCACTCGCCTCTAGCCTTTTTATTTCCCGCCCTCGCGCAAAATCTTTTCCAACTCCTTCTGCATCTCCGCGTAGCCCTTGAGCGATCCCAGCCACTCGGGCGAGTTGATCACCACCTTGCCGCCGGCCGCGCGGACCGCCTCCACGTCCTTCTTCATGTGCGACTCGGGAAAAAGATGGAGATCCAGCCCGTCGTGCTTCCAGAGCAGCTCCTGGCCTTCGGGCGTCATCCAGTACGCCGCCATCAGCGCCGCCGCATTCGGCGAGCGCGAATTTTTCGGTATTGCGGCGTACCTCATGTGCAGCACGGTCCCCTCCTGCACCATGGTATGAGCCAGCGGCGCGCCGCTTCTCTGCAACACCGTCGCGTCGTTGCCGCCGCAGGTGAGCACGAGCATGACGAATTCGCCGCTGGTGAGACGCTCCGCCTCGCCGCAGCGGATCAAGCCGCCGATCTGGCCGGAAAGCTTCTTGGTGAAATCGAGAACATATTCGCGGCCTAAAAATCCGGGCATCGCGAGTTCCCGCATTCCCGCCGCGTAAGGCGTCGAAGCGATTTTTCCCTTCCATTTGGGATTGAGAACATCCGTGAGCCGCTTCGGTATATCCGCGCCTTTGACGAAGTTCGTGTTGTACTCGATCCCGACGACCGCGGTGGCGACGGCAATGTGAGTGCCGTCGGCGGCGATGGGATCGAAGCCGGCTTCTTTCGGCGGACGGCGGTCGATGATCGCGCCCCACTCCACCGGCTTGAGCGCCTGTTGCTTGAGTCCTTCGAGCAGCGCCTGCGCGTTGCCCATATAAAGATCCGTGCTGGCCGGCTGTCCCGCGGCGGCTTCCTGCGCAATGCGCACCATCAGCGCCTGCATGTCCGGCCCCGGCGTGAACTGTCCTTTGAGATTGAGACCGTATTTTTTGTTCATGCCGGCGACGAACTCGGTGAAGCCCTCGCCGCCGCCGAATGTATTCTGCGACCATTGGCCGCGAATCGTCCCCTCTTTCTTTGCGCCCTCGATCGTCTGCACGAGCGTGGCGCTCGCCCCGCGTGTTTCGGCGGCAAAAACGACGAGCATCAAAATCGTCAAGATCAAACACATCGGCGTCGGCATTGCACTCCGGCGTTGTGCGCGCATACGGAATCCCTCCTTATATATGGCGATAGCGATACGGAACTTACAGCGAAGACGGGCGGGAATGCAACGCTCGCGCGTAGGGAGATTCTTCTCGGAGTCTGTCCTGAGCGGAGAAGAGAGATGCTTCGCGGAGTTTATCCTGAGCGCAGTCGAAGGGCTCAGCATGACACTAGGCATATTGTCATCCTGAACGGAGTGAAGGATCTCTCCGAAAATCATCCTGTGACTTGCTAACCGGCGGCTCTGACGTGGGCGGTCTGGCGTGTCGAAGCTTCCGCGACTCTCTTCCCGCCCGAAAAAACCATCACGTCGGCAGGATCGACGTAAAGCTGAAGGCCGCCCCCGGAACACGCGGCGGCGGTGCGACACTTGCCCGCGAAAAGATAATCGCCGACGGCGGCTTGATAAACCAATTGATCGCCGAGAAACATGCTGGAGCGGAGCATGCCGCTAAATAAGTTGCCGTCTGCGTGCGACGCCGAGTTCAAGATCGCGACGCATTCGGGCCGGAAGCCGAGAACCACTTCGCCGGAAGCAGCCGCCGCTCCGTTGAAGCGCACGGAGCCGATCGGCGTTTCGGCCAATCCCGGCTCGGCGATCGTCCCTGGAAGCCAATTCATCAGACCGAAAAAATCCGCCACCTCGACGCGCGCCGGATTGCCGTACAGCTCCGTGGGCGCGCCGACCTGAAGAAATTCCCCCGCCTGCATCAGAGCGATCCGATCCGCCATCGCCATCGCTTCGACCTGATCGTGCGTGACATAAAGCACCGTCGAACCGAGATGCTTCGCCAGCTCGCGAATTTTACCGCGGACTTCTTCTCTCAGCCGCGCGTCGAGATTGGAGAGCGGCTCGTCCATGAGGAGAATTCTCGGATTGACGGCGATCGCGCGGGCGAGCGCCACGCGCTGCTGCTGCCCGCCGGAGAGCAGCGTGGCCGAGCGGTCGGCCACTTCTTCGAGCTGAACCAGACGCAGCGCCTCGCGCGCGCGGTTTTTGACTTCGCTCCGCGGGACGCGCTGGCGGCCTTCGGCCAGCGGCAGCGCTACGTTCTCGTAGACAGTGAGATGCGGCCAGACGGCGTAAGACTGAAAGACCATGCCGAGCTTGCGCTGCTGCGAGGGAACGCGCGTGGGCGGGTTATCCGACGAAACGACCTCGCCGCCGATGCGGATCGTCCCTTTGTCGGGAACTTCCAGGCCGGCCACGCAGCGAAGCAGCGTCGTCTTCCCCGACCCGCTCGCGCCGACGATGACGAAGAATTCGCCCTCGGCGATCTCGAAGCTTAAATTTTTGATGGCGGCGACGCTGCCGCCCCCGACGGGAAATCGTTTGGCAAGATTCTGGACGGAGATCATTCTGGAAAAGGATGAGGGATGAGGGATGAGGGATGAAAAAAATTCCCCCTCGCCTTCATCCTTTAATAGTATTTCGCGCCGGGCAGCGGATTGGCTACGGCTTCTTCCAAAGTCGTCGCGCGCTTCCATTCGTTCGCCGGGCGGCTCTTGCCGTCGGTGCCGACCTGATCCATGGCGGCGTAGATTTCAATCTTGTAACCGTCGGGATCGTAGAATTCGAGGCCCGGATTCCCGCCGGGTCCGCGGCGCCCTTCGTAAAAAATCTCCACGCCTTTGGCGCGCAGGAAATCGCGAACTCTGAAAAGCTCCGACACGGTGGCAACCTCGAAAGCCATATGATCGAAGCCCACTTCGCCGCGCTTCGGGAGCGGGTTTTTTTCCGTCGCTTGAAGCAGCGCGATCGTGTGGTGGTCCGTAGCATTGCGGAAAAACGCCATCCCCTGTTCGTTCCGGTCGGAGAATTGAAAGCCCATGATCTCGATCCAGAACTTGCCGCTGCGCTCGATGTCGCTGACGCTCAGCACCACGTGGCCGATTTTCTTCACGTGCACCGGTGTCGTCTCCTGGGTCGCCTCCGACGGCTGCCAACGAATATGACTGGTCGCCATACTTCCTCCTTGTAATCACAACATTTCGCGAAGACTGCGAGATTCTTCAACATGCAGCGCCGCTTGTCAAGGTAGGACGAAAATCCCAAAAAAGACCACTGCGACGCTGTTGCCTTCTTGAAATCGCCAGCCTCACCCCCGCGTCAAAAAATCATCCATCATCCTACCGATCAGAATCAACAGCGGGAAAAATCCGCCGCCGGCGCCCATCGCAGGTCGAACGAAAGAGGCGATTCCTATCGCTTCGGCGACTTGATCTTTTGTCTCGGCCTAACGGCGGGCGGCTCGCCGTTGCCGTTGGCGCCGCGGAGACCAAACAAAGCGAGCGAGCGGCCTTCGAGTTGGAAGGTATCGCCGCCGCGGAGCAGCACGTCGGCGCCTTTCCCCAGCGCCTCGCGCGTGTCGAGCAGCAACTCCCATGTCACGCGGGCGCGGTGCGCCGGCAGGACAAACGGCAGCGGCTCGTAGTGGGCGTTCAAAAGGATCAGCAGAGTGTCGCCGACGATCCGGTTGCCGCGCTCATCGAGCTCCTCGATCGCGTCGCCGGCCAGCCGCAGCCCGAAGCAGCGCGTCTCGGAATTGTTCCAATCGTCCTCGGCCATTTCCTTCCCATCGAGACGAAACCACGTGAGGTCCTTGACCTCCGAGCCGCGAATTTTCCTTCCATGAAAAAAATTGCGCCTTCTCAGCGCCGGCTGCTCGTGAAAGATCCGGATTAAAAAACGGGTAAACTCGACCAGCTCCTGCCGCGGTTTGTCCAGCTCCCAGTCGAGCCAGGAGATCTCGTTGTCCTGGCAGTAGGCGTTGTTGTTGCCCTGCTGCGTGTGGCCGATCTCGTCGCCCGCAAGCAGCATCGGCGCGCCCTGGGAAAGGATCAGCGTCGAGAGAAAATTCCGCATCTGGCGCCCGCGAAGCGCCGCGATCGCCGCGTCGTCGGTCGCCCCTTCCGCGCCGCAGTTCCAGCTCAGGTTCTCGTTGTGTCCGTCCTGACTCTTTTCGCCGTTGGCCTCGTTGTGCTTCTCGTTGTAGCTGACCAGGTCGCTCAGCGTAAACCCGTCGTGCGCCGTAATAAAATTAATGCTCGCGTACGGCTGCCGGCCCGTGTGGCCGTAGAGGTCCGACGATCCCGTGAGGCGATAAGCGAGGCCGGCAACCTGCCCGGCATCGCCTTTCCAAAAGCGCCGCACGGTGTCGCGGTACATGCCGTTCCATTCCGCCCACAGGACGGGAAAATTCCCGACTTGATATCCGCCTTCGCCCAAGTCCCACGGCTCGGCGATGAGTTTGACCTGCGACAAGATCGGATCTTGATGGATGATGTCGAAGAAGGCGCCCAGCCGATCTACCTCGTGCAGCTCGCGCGCCAGCGCGGAGGCGAGATCGAAGCGGAATCCGTCCACGTGCATATCCAACACCCAGTAGCGCAGGCTGTCCATGATGAGCCTGAGCACCTGCGGGTGGGTCATGTCCAGAGTGTTGCCGCAGCCGGTGTAGTCCATGTAATGACGCGGGTTGTCGGCGAGAAGGCGATAGTAGGCCGCATTGTCCACGCCGCGAAAGCAAATCGTCGGCCCAAGATGGTTGCCTTCGCCGGTGTGGTTGTAAACGACGTCGAGAATGACTTCGATCCCGGCGCGGTGCAGCGCCTTCACCAGCGTCTTGAACTCGCTCACCTGCTGTCCCAGAACCCCGCTGCGGGAATAGCGCGCCTCGGGGGCAAAAAAACCGATCGAATCGTATCCCCAATAATTGGTGAGGCCGCGGTCGATGAGATGCTTGTCCGTGACGCACTGGTGCACGGGCATCAGCTCCACGGCGGTGATCCCGAGGGAAGCCAGATAGTCGATCACGGCCGGACACGAAAGACCGGCGTAAGTCCCGCGCAGCTCGCGCGGCACTTTAGGATGCCGCGCGGTAAATCCTTTGACGTGCAGCTCGTAGATCAACGTTCGGTGCCAGGGAATGCGCGGCGGCGCGTCGTCGCCCCACGTGAACGCGGGATCGATCACGACGCACTTGGGAATGCCGGCGGCGCTGTCCAGCCGGTCGAGCGAGAGATCGGTTTGCGGATGGCCGAGCTTGTAGCCGAAGAGAGAGTCGTTGCCGTCGATCCTGCCGGCGATCGCCTTCGCGTACGGATCGATGAGCAGCTTGGCGGGATTGAACCGATGACCTTCATTGGGCGCGTGCGGGCCGTGCACGCGGAAGCCGTAGAGTTGTCCCGGCCGCGCCTCGGGCAGATAGACGTGCCAGATTTGCGCGGTGCGGTCCGCCATCGGGATGCGCGCGCTTTCGCGGGGCGCGTCCGGCGTGTCGAACAGGCACAGCTCCACGGCGGTCGCGTTCTCGGAGAAAATCGAGAAGTTGACTCCCGATCCGTCCCACGTCGCCCCCTGCGGAAACGGGCTGCCCGGCCAGACGATCTTGCTCATCCAATGCTCTTCAAGAAAACCGCCGCCAGAGGGGGAAGTGTCATCGTGAGCGAAAACGGCCGGCCGTGAATTCCTTCGCCGCTTGCTTCCACGCCGCCTGTGTTTCCCATGCCGCTGCCGTTGTAGTCTACCGCGTCGCTGTTGAGAATTTCCCGCCAGAGGCCGCCGCGCGGCGCGCCGACCTTATAGTTGAAACGGGGAACCGGCGTGAAATTGCAGGCCGCGAGCACGATGTCGCGGGTGGATTTTCCCTTGCGCATCAAGCTCAGCGCGCTGCCCTCGGCGTCGTTGCAGTCGATCCACTCGAAGCCCGACGGATCGCAATCCAATTCGTGCAGCGCCGGCTCGGCGCGATAGACGCGGTTCAGGTCGCTTATCCATCGTCTGAGGCCGGCGTGCGGCGCAAGCTGCAAAAGATGCCATGCGAGACTGCCGTCGTGCGCCCACTCGTCCCACTGGCCGAACTCGCCACCCATGAAAAGCAGCTTCTTCGCCGGCTGCGCGTACATGTAGCCGAAGAGCAGTCTCAGATTGGCGAACTTCTGCCAGTCGTCGCCCGGCATCTTGGCGAGCAGCGCGCGCTTGCCGTAGACGACTTCGTCGTGCGACAGCGGCAGGACGAAATTTTCGTGAAAGGCGTAGAGCATGCGGAACGTGAGCATGTCGTGATGATATTTTCGGTGCACCGGATCTTTCGACATGTATTCCAGCGTGTCGTGCATCCAGCCCATGTCCCACTTGAGGCCGAAGCCCAGCCCGCCGACGTACGTCGGGCGCGACACCATCGGCCACGACGTCGATTCTTCGGCGATCGTCTGGACGTCGGGGAAGGTTTTGTAAATCTCTTCGTTACAGCGGCGCAAAAGCTCGATCGCGCCGAGATTCTCCCGCCCGCCGTATGGGTTCGGTATCCAATCGCCCTCTTCCCGCGCGTAGTCGAGATAGAGCATCGAAGCGACCGCATCGACTCGCAGTCCGTCGGCGTGATATTTGTCGAGCCAGAAAAGCGCATTGCTGATGAGGAAGCTCCGCACTTCGTGGCGGTCGTAATTAAAAACGCAGCTGCCCCATTCCGGGTGCAAGCCCTGGCGCGGGTCGGCGTGCTCGAAGAGATGCGTCCCGTCGAAGTAGCCGAGGCCGTGCTCGTCGGTGGGAAAATGCGACGGCACCCAATCGAGGATCACGCCGATGCCGTATTGGTGCAGCGTGTCGATCAAGTACATGAAATCCTGCGGCGTGCCGTAATTTCCCGACGGCGCGAAATAGCCGGTGACTTGATAGCCCCACGAGCCGAAGAAAGGATGATCCATGACGGGTAACAATTCCACGTGCGTAAATCCGGTCTCGCGCACGTATTCGGCCAGCGCCGGCGCTAGCTCGCGGTACGACAGCGAGCGGTTGCCGTCTTCGGGAACGCGACGCCACGAGCCGAGGTGAACCTCGTACATCGACATGGGCTTGTCCAGGCCGTTGCGCTCGCGGCGGTGTTGCATCCAGTCCCGATCTCTCCAGACGTAATCGAGATCCCAAACGATCGAGGCCGTCTTGGGCGGGATCTCGTTGAACAACGAGAACGGATCGGATTTATCCACCCGGTAGCTCCGTTGGCGCGAGACGACGTGGTATTTGTACAGGCTGCCGCGCGCCACGTCGGGAAAAAATCCTTCCCAGATTCCGGAGCTGCCTTTGGGGCGAAGCGGATGGCTTTCTTTGTTCCAGCCGTTAAAATTTCCCACGACGAAGACGCGAGCCGCGTCGGGCGCCCAGACGGCGAAGTACGTCCCTTCGATCCCATCTGATTTCACGAGATGGGCGCCAAGCTTGTCGTAGAGACGAAAATGGCTGCCCTCGTTGAAAAGATAGAGATCGTGATCCGTCAGGAGAGAAACTTGCGGGAACATCGTTCTTCTTTCGGTCACACTCATTGCGCCTGCACCGTCTCTTTGAACTCTAGCTGGACGGCAACATGATTTCCAGTGTACCGACAGAGAGTCCCCGCACCGTTACGAAACTTCGTGACACGCGGCCCGGTGCGCCGGTCGCTTTTCTTCCAGCGGCGGCTCGACGGTCTTGCAGCGTTCGACGCGGATCGGGCAGCGCGGTTCGAGGCGGCAGCCCGGCGGAGGATTGACGGGCAGTAAAACTTCCCCTCGAAGGGTCGGCGTCTTTTTCACCTCGAAGGAATCGGGCGTCAGGTTCGACGCGAGCAGGCCCTGGGTGTAAGGGTGCTTGGGAAATTGAAAAATTTCCTGTACCGGCGCGATCTCCATAATTTTCCCCGCGTACATGACCGCGACGGTATCGGCGAGATACTCGACCACGTTCAAATCGTGCGAGATAAAGAGCATCGTGAGCTTGAGTTCCTTTTGGAGTTTCTTGAACAAATTGAGAACCTGCGCCTGGACCGAAACGTCGAGCGACGAAACCGGCTCGTCGGCGATGATCAGCTTGGGCTGCGCGGCCAGCGCGCGCGCCACGCCGATCCGCTGGCGCTGGCCGCCGCTGAATTCATGCGGGTAGCGGTGCAGCGACTCCGATTGCAGTCCGACCAGGCCCAGAAGCTCCGCGACTTTGTCGAGTCTCCGCCCGCCCTTGAGTCCCTGATAGAGCGTGACCGGCCGGCCGACGATCTCCGAGACCTTCATGCGGGGGTTCAGAGAAGCAAACGGGTCCTGAAATACCATCTGGATATCCCGCCGGACCCGCCGTATCTCTCTTTTCGGCAGGCCGAGAATGTCCCGGTTCTGGAAGATCACTTCGCCCTCGGTTGCCGGAATCAGACGCGTGATGAGACGCGCCGTCGTTGATTTTCCGCAGCCGCTTTCGCCGACCAATCCGAAAGTCTCGCCCTCGTTCACAGAGAAGCTTACGTGATCGACGGCCTTGAGAATCTTCCGGCCCCGGAAAAAACGGCCCAGCGCATCGCCGCTGAGATCGAAATATTTGGTGAGACCTTTGATTTCGAGCAGCGACATTATTCTCCGGGAAAGTGGCAGGCGACGCCGTGGTCATGCCCTTTTTTCTCCAGCGGCGGCACTGCGGACTGGCAAATTTCTCTGGCCTTGAAACAGCGCGGCTGAAACCTGCAGCCGGGCGGAAGCTCGAGCAGATTACAAACATTGCCGGGAATCGCCCGGAGCGGCTCGGCGCGCCGCTCGGGCCGCGGAAACGCGTGCAAGAGCCCGATCGTATAGGGATGAAGCGGCGAGGAGAACAACGACTTTTTGTCGGCCAATTCCACCAGCGAGCCCGCGTACATGACGCCGATTCGGTCGCACAGGCGCGCGACGACGCCCAGGTTGTGCGAAATGAACAGCAGCGCCATGCCCATTTTTTCCCGCAGCTCCTCGAGCAATTCCAAAATCTGCGCCTGGATCGTCACGTCGAGCGCGGTCGTCGGCTCGTCGGCGATCAAGAGTTTGGGCTGGCAGGCAAGCGCCATCGCGATCATCACCCGCTGGCGCATGCCGCCGCTAAGCTCGTGCGGGTAGCGCGCCATCACCGTTCGCGGCGAAGGGACGCGCACGGAGCCGAGAATGTGCTCGGCAAAGCCGGCGGCCGCCTTGCCGGAGTGGCCGAGATGAATCCGGTAACATTCGGAGACCTGCTCGCCGATCGTGAAAGAGGGATTCAGCGACGTCATCGGCTCCTGAAAGATCATGGAGATCTGACGGCCGCGGATTTTCTCCATCTCCCGCTCGGATTTTTTCAAAAGATCCTCGCCCTCGAAGAGAATCTGCCCGCCGGCGATCACGCCAGGCGGCGAGGCGATCAGGCCGAGGATCGAGAGCGCGGTCGCGCTCTTGCCGCAGCCGGTCTCGCCGACGATTCCCAAGGCCTCTTTTTCACGGATGGTGAACGAGACGCGATCGACGGCGGTGAGCGCGCCGCGCCGCAGCTGAAATTGGACCGTCAGGTCTCTGACTTGGAGCAGCGGATCGCTCATTCGCGTTCGTACTGGCGCGGGTCGAAAATATCCCTGAGCCCGTCGCCGAGGAGGTTGAAGCCGAGTATCGTCAGCGAGATCACCAGACCGGGGATGATCGCGACGTGCGGGGCCAGCTCCATATACCCGCGCGCTTCGCTCAGCATCAAGCCCCAGCTCGGCGCCGGCGGCGGAAAACCCAACCCGAGAAAGCTCAGCGAGGATTCGATCAAAATGGCGTGCGCGAAATCGAGACTCACCAGCACCAGAATCGGCGCGACGCAGTTGGGCAGGATCTGGAAGAAAAGCGTCCGGAACTCGGACTCGCCGGTCATGCGCGCGGCCTCGACGTATTCTTTCTCTTTTTGCGACAGCACGCTGGCGCGCACCACGCGGACGTAGCCGGGGATCGAAGTCAGCCCGATCGCCAGATAAAACGTCAGAAAGTAAGGTCCCATGGCGGCGACGAGCGCGATCGCCAGCAGCCTTCCTGGAAAGGCGAGGAACGCGTCGACGAATCGCATCACGACGGTATCGGTCCAGCCGCCGGCGTAGGCCGAGACGGCGCCCAATGGAACTCCGAGCAGAACCGCCAGCAGGACCGCTCCCAGGGCGACGCGCATGGCAATGCGCGAGCCAAGGACGACGCGGGTGAAAATATCCCGCCCGTAGATGTCGGCGCCGAGCAAGTGGCCGGCCGATGGAGTCTTCAAGCGGTCGGCGAGATTCATCTGAAACGGATCGTGCGTCGTGAGATAAGGCGCGAGCAGCGCGGTCAGCAAAACCAAAAGCACGAGGAAGAGACCGAGCGCCGCGAGCCGATTGCGGAGCAGAACGGCGAAGGACGCCGCGATGCGCCGGCCGAAGGCGCCGAGACGGCGAGACGCGGGCAATTCCGCCGCAAGTTTTTCTTCCGCGGTCATGATTGCAGCGAGATCCGCGGGTCGAGCCATTTGTACAACACGTCGACCACAAGATTGACTCCGACGTACGTCAACGCCAAAAACAACACCGCCCCTTGCAAGAGCGGGTAATCGCGCGAGTAAACCGCCTCCAACACCAGCCGCGCGACGCCGGGCCAGGCGAAGACCGTTTCGATCACGCTGGAGCCGCCGAGCAGGCGGCCGACGTGAAGCCCGATCACGGTCGTGGCCGCGATCAGCGAATTCTTGAGCGTATGCTTGAAGATCACCTGACGCCGCGGCACGCCCTTCGCCCGCGCCGTCCTCACGTAGTCAAGCCGAAGCTGCTCGAGCATTTCCGCCCGCACGTAGCGCGTCACCGTGGAAGCGAGGTCGGTGCCGAGCACCACAGCCGGCAGCGCGAGATGCCGGAGAAACCCGGAGAAGTTCGCCGTAGGGTCGACGTAGCCGAGCGTGGGAAACCAGCCGAGATAAAGGCCGAAGCCCAGGATCAGCAACAGCGCGAAAAAAAAATTAGGCACGGCGATGCCGAAGAGCGCAAAGCCCATCGCGAAGTAGTCGTAGATCGTATTTTGCTTGACCGCCGCCAGCGTGCCGGCGGGAAGCGCGATGACGATGCCGATGATAAGCGCGGCCAGCGCCAGGTAAATCGTAGCGGGGAAGCGCTCGAGGACGGTATCGAGGACGGGCCGCTGCGTTCGCAGCGACTGTCCCAGGTCGCCGCGCACGACGCGCCCGAGCCAGCCCGCGTACTGGATGTACAGCGGCTGATCGAGATGCATCTTCGCGCGCAGGATCTCGTACTGCGCCCGGTCGTAGCGCTCTTCGCCGAGCATGATCTCGACGGGATCCCCGGGGATGAGATGGATGATAAAAAAGACGATGAACGAGGCGATGAAAAGGACCGGGATGAGCTGAACGAGTCGCCTGAGAATGTAGAGAGTCACGCGCGCCGGCTTTCTATCCGCGGGAACCCCGTTCGTTGCGAGGCCTTCACCCGCACGCCGCTCCGTTGGGGACGGCCAACCAACAAAGTTTTTTTCCGCGAGGTTCGGATCTCATCCGTCATTTTTCATCTTTCCATAAACTTTCTCCGCCGTGATCGGCAGGCTCGTGAGCCTGACGCCGGTCGCGTCGAAGACCGCGTTCCCCACGGCGGGTGGAATCGGCGTGATCGCGTGCTCGGCCGCGGGTTTGGTGTTGAACGGGCCGGGCCCGTGGGTCGCGCCCGGGACGAGAGTGGTCTCGCGCGCCGGGATGTCGCGCGCCGTGAACATCTTGTAATCTCCCAGCGTCAGCGTCGTCACGCGGCCGTCTTCCAGCAAGACCTCTTCCGAGAGAGCCATTCCCAGCCCCTGCATCATCCCGCCTTCGATCTGCCCCTGATGTGTGATCGGATTGATGACGACCGATACGTCGTGGAACGTCCGCATTTTTCTGACTTGAACCTGCCCCGTGTCGCGATCGACTTCCACGTCGGAGATCGCAGCCTGGAAAATGTGCTCGCGCGGCCGAATTCTTCCGTCGTAGTAGGCGAAGCCGCGCCCCGGCTCGCCGGGAGCGAGCGCCGCGAGCTGCTTGAGATCCATTTTTAGCTTGCCGTCCTTGAGCCGGACACCGCCGTCTTTCCACTCGAGGCGCGCGGGATCGACTTCCCACTTGATTGCCGCGCGCGCCTTTAAGCTTTCGATCCGCGCGCCGGTCGCGCGCGCGACTCCCTGCCCGATGACGTGCGTCGCGCCTTGCCCTTTGATGCCGTCGTGATAGGGCGCGTGGTTCGTGTCCGGGACTTCCACGCTCACGCGCTCCGGCTCGATGCCGAGAATCTCCGCCACGATCTGTTTTTGAATGACGTGCACGCCGGTGCCGACGTCGAGCACGCCGACGTTGAGATGCACGTTGCCATCCATTCCGAGCAACAGCTCGGCTTCCGACTGGCCCTGCCCGATGTGCCGGCACGCGAGTGCGATTCCCCGGCCGGTTAAATTCCCGGGCTTCCGCGGCTTCAGCTTCGGCTGTTTCCAGACCTTGCGCGCGCGCGCGAGCACCTCGCGGCACTTGATGTCGCGATACTCGAAGCCGGCGTAGTTCGAGTCGCCCTCCACCAGCGCGTTCATGAAGCGAAACTCCAGCGGA
>JBGPTS010000091.1:0-14080 GCA_041490745.1 Binatia bacterium
CGCGTTCGTGGATGACGGCGGTTACCGGCGGCGGGAATTTTGGAACGCAGAGGGACGGCGCTGGCTGCAAACGGGCGGGTCGCCCGCGCTCGACCGATCTTTCTCGAAGTTCTTCAAGAAGGAGCAGGGATACGGATCGCACGCCGCGTCGGAGACGATCGAGCATCCCGTTTACTGGCAGAAAGAATCCAACGGACGATGGCTCCAGCGCGTATTCGACCGATGGATTCCGCTGAGAGAGAATCTTCCCGTGATGCACGTCAACTGGTATGAGGCCGACGCTTACTGTAAGTGGGCCAAGCGGCGGCTGCCGACGGAAGCGGAATGGGAAATGGCGGCGGCGGCCGAACTCAACCGGACGCAGCGAAAGCGAAAATTTCCCTGGGGCGACGCGCCGCCGACGCCGGCGCGCGCCAATCTCGACGGCGACGCTTCCGGCTTGCTCGACGCCGCCGCGCTGCCCGAGGGAGACAGCGCGTTCGGCTGCCGCCAGATGATCGGCAACGTTTGGGAGTGGACGGCGAGCGATTTTCTACCGTATCCCGGTTTCGTCGTCGATCCTTATAAAGAATACTCGCAGCCGTGGTTCGGCACGCACAAAGTCCTGCGCGGCGGCTGCTGGGCGACGCGCGCGCGCCTGATACGCAACACCTGGCGCAACTTCTATACGCCGGACCGGCGCGACGTCTGGGCCGGCTTTCGCACCTGCGCCGCATGAAGATCCGACTCGTCACGCCGGCCGGGCCGAGCGACCGCAACGGCAACAGCGTCACGGCGCTGCGCTGGGCGCGCATTCTCAAGCACCTCGGCCATCGCGTCTTCGTCGAGGAGAGTTATCGCGGCGAGCCGTGCGATCTCCTCATCGCCCTTCACGCGCGGAGAAGCGCGCCGTCGATCCGCCGCTTCAAAGAAGATCATCCGGAGCTGCCGCTGATCGTCGCGCTGACGGGCACCGATCTCTATCGCGATATCCGAACGAGCGCCGCGGCGCGACAATCGCTCGACCTGGCGACGCGCCTGGTCGTCCTGCAATCCAAGGGGCTGGAAAAATTGCCGCGCCGGCTCCGCGCCAAGACGCGCGTGATTTACCAGTCCGCGCCTCGCGTGCGAGGGGCCGCACGGCCAAAAGCTCAATTCAAAGTTTGCGTCATCGGCCACCTGCGCCCGGTCAAGGATCCGCTGCGCACCGCGGCCGCGGCCCGCCTGCTTCCCGCGTCATCCACGCTGCGCGTCTTTCACGCCGGACGCGCGCTCAGCCAACAAATGGAGCGCCGCGCCCGCGCGGAGACGCTACGCAATCCGCGCTACCGCTGGCTCGGCGAACTGCCGCATTGGAAAACCCGGGGGTTGTTGGCGAGGAGCCATCTTCTGTCGCTCACGTCGATCATGGAAGGAAGCGCCAACGTCCTGTCGGAAGCGATCGCGTCTTCGGTCCCCGTCCTCGCGTCTAAAATATCCGGCCTCATCGGCACGCTGGGGAAAAATTATCCCGGGTATTTTCCGGTGGGAAATACGCGCGCCCTCGCGCGCCTTCTGCTCCGAGCGGAAACCGATCCGCGCTTCTATCGCGCGCTCAAATCCCATTGCGCGCGGCTGCGCCCGCTGGTCGATCCCAGGCTCGAGCGCGCGGCGTGGAAACGGCTTCTAGCAGAACTGACCCTCACTCTAACTCTCTCCCAGCTAGGGAGAGGAAACGGTGAGGGTCGAAGCCGCAATAGAGAGGGCGGAATTTAATCTCTGCGGGTTAATTCCCCTCAGCTTGCTGCGTAATGGCGATTCCTGGTCCTATCAAAGTCCGTCATTCCCGCATGCTTTTAGCGGGAATCCAGGCGAAACACTGACTGGACCCCCGATAAAAACATTCGGGGGTGACAACTTTGGAAAACATTATCGTAACGGTCTATTCGATACCCCGCAGCTTGCTGCGGGGTAGTTTATCGTAGCTGAAATCGTTTGTCTTAGGTCAAGTTCTCTTCCGGCTCGTGAATCCAACCCTTGATCCACGGCAGCAAAGCGAACGCCGGCATCGAGATGAGAAACGTCAGCGCGAAATAGTTGCCGTAGCCTACTCGCTGGGCGCCGAGGCCGCTGAAGCCGCCGACTAGACGCCCGGTCAGCGAAAAAACCGACGAGAGAAAAGCGTACTGCACGGTCGCGTGCTCCTTGTCGCAGACGTTCATCAAAAACGCGAGGAAGGCCGCCGTGCCGAGCCCGCCGGTGAAAGACTCGAACACCGACGCGCCGTAAAGTCCGGCGCGTCCGAGATCGCCCCACGCGACGACGGCGTAACCGAGATTAGACACCGCCTGCAGCAAGCCGAGCGCCCACACACCGCGGAAAATTCCGTAGCGCGAGATGAACGCGCCGCCCGTGAGCGATCCGGCCACGCTGAGAACGATGCCGAAAGTCGTCGGCACGAGTCCGATCTCGAAGACCGACCGGCCTTGATCGACCCAGAAAGGTTTCACCATCGGGCCGATCGCGAACTCGCCTAATTTATACGTCAGGACAAACAGAACCAGCGGGACCGCGCGCCGATTGCCGATCCATTCGGCGAAGCCCGCGAACCAGTGGACGCGCGATTCTTTGGACAGATCGAGTCGCGGCACGCGCAAGACCGAAACGGCCAACGCAACGAAGATGATCGCGACTCCGACGTAGAGCAGGCTCCACGGTAAAATCGCCGCGAGTAAAATCGTCCCGCCGCCGATCGCTACCAGCGCAACCCGGTACGCCGAGGCACGCACGCCGTTCGCCGCCCCTTCTTCCTCACGGCTAACGAGACCGACGGTGTAAGAATCGATGGCGACGTCCTGCGTCGCCGAGAGCGTGGTGAGCGCGAGCAGCGCGATCAACAGAACCCAGCCGACGTGCGCGGCGTCGATGAGGGGCAGAAGCCCGACCGCGACCGCGATCCCCGCCATGCAGCCGCAAATCCAAACCCGGCGGTCGCCGTAGCGATGCACCACCGGCGACCATAAGACTTTGAGCGAGTACGGCAGCTCGAGCAGCCTGAGCCCGCCGATCGCCGCGAGAGAAATTCCTTGCAGCCTGAGATAAACCGGCAGGACTTCCCAGAGAATCCCGAGCGGGGCGCCCTCGATGAAATAGAGCATCGCGACGATGCCGAGCTTCTTTCTCGACGCCTCCGGCAGCCGCTCCGCGCCGAGAAATTTCCAGAAGCTCATTTTCATATTGCCGGGAGTAACAGATCTACGACCCGATATAAAGAGAAAAATCCGTTCATCAAGACTTCGCGCGCCCGTCACCGACGCTTAACTTCGCTCGCGCAACATCCTCGCAGGGTCAACCTTAACAGGAGGAGAGTTATGGAAACGAATTTGAGAGGCTTGATCGACGACGTGATCTGCAAGTTCAGGCGCAACCGCGTCGGGCCGCAGCCGAGAATCCTGCTCAAGATTCCGCCCGAGCTGCCGCTTATCGCCTGGCACGACGACGGCCTCGACCGCTTCGTCAAAACTTTCCTGTATCACGCGCTGATGGTGAACGATCCTGAGATGCCGGTGCAAATTCTCGTCCATGAGAGAAGCCGGCTGACGGATCTGGAGAGCTTCGTCAAGGTTTCCCCTCTCTGCTGGATCCAACTGAGAATCGAAGGGCGCGGACCGGGGATGATCGAAAGCGTAGCGGAAGAAATATTGCAGGACCACGGCTACCACTGCGAGGAGTGGGTCGGCGTCGAGGGCTCCGATTCGCAATTGGCGATCTTCAGTCCGGTCGAGAAGACGGAAGCGAAGCTCGTCCTCTGCTTCAATGTCGCGAGGAGCTTGTGGAAATGCGATTTCTTGATCCCGGTGTCGGAAAGTCTCCTCTTGCCGTTGTCCTCGAGCGCGCGCAGGAAAGTCTGACGCGCGATCTGCGATGTAACCGGAAAATCATCCACCCTTCATGCCGGCCTAACATGCGAAAACTAAACTTGCCTTATATTCTGCGATGAGGAGGACGCATGGACAACGTTAAGAAAATTTTGGCGCCGACCGATCTTTCCCGTCATTCCAGGGCCGGGCTGCGCCTGGCGATTGCTCTCGCCGAGAAAAACGGCGCCGAGCTGATCGTGCTGCACGTGGCGAGCGAAATCAAAGCCTGGGAGATTCCCGACGAGATGGGGTTCTTCAACAACAAGCTCTACAAGTGGGAAATCGACAGGATCGTGCGGGAAGCGGCTTTGGACCTGAGCAGGTTCCTGGAACAACACACGGCCGAGCTGAATCGCGTTCCGGCGGGAAAAAGGCGGGTTTTACTCGGCGACGCGGCGCAAAGGATCGTCGAAATCGCCCGCGAGGAAAACGCCGGTCTGATCGTCATGTCGCCGCGCGCGCATGGAGGAATGAAACGCTTTTTTCTCGGCAGCATTACGGACAAAGTAACGCGCCGCGCGCCCTGCCCCGTTCTTTCCGTTTGTTCCACTGAAATCGCGCAGCGCAGACACGGAAGGCAGGTTCCCTGGATGGGCGGTCTCCTGCAGGGCGCGGAAAGTTGAACGTCCATGGTGAATTCATAGACGCAAGAAGCGGCTCAGCGAATGAAATCTGAAAGTTTGCTTTTGTTCTGGCGGCGGTTCGACGCGCTCATCCTCTTCAACCGCGTCATGGATCTCTTCTTCAAGGCGATGATCTTCTTTGTCGTGCTCGTCCTGGGCGTCGGCCTGGCGCGGCTGTTCTTCGAAGTTTGGAAAATCATGGTGGGGAAGGACCTGAAGGAAGCGTTCGGCTTCACGGTCACGAGCCTGCTGACTTTTTTCATCATTCTCGAATTGTTCAAGAGCCTGATCGAATATTTTCGCGAGCACCGCTTGAAGCTCACGTTTATCGTCGACGCCACGCTGGTGTTCATCTTGAGAGAGATCATGATTGGTTTGTATCAGCATCAGAGCTCTCCCCTGCTGCTGGCCGCTCTCGCCTTTCTCGCGCTGGTGCTGGGCATCCTCCGCACGCTCGCGATCATCTATTCGCCGATGGAACGGAGACTGGTCGAACGGCTGCACCCGGAACGGTCCGGCGTCGCCGAACGGAATCGTCGACGGCAAGACGGGCACGTTCCTACGTCGCCGCGATTTCCGCCGGCTGTGCGCGAATTTAACATTGAGATCAATGATGCGACGACCGATGAATACGGCAGAAGAACTTCATAGCCATCTCTCGTCCGACCCGGCGTTCTCGTTTGTCATCATTTCTTAACCGCGCCGTCATCGTGGCGTCCATTTTTCGCCTTACATTTCTCAAAAAGCCACGCGAAATTGTTTTTTTCCCGCGGGAGGTCAAGAACATGGAGTTTCATTGCCGCAGCCCGTCATTATCGTAACGCCAGATTAACGTCCTCGTAACCTATTCGTAACATTCCAATGTTAAAAAATGGAAAGTAAAGGAGTCGAAAGATGAAAAACAAATTCTTCTTGATAACCGTCGCAGCAGCGTTCCTGTTCGGCGCCATGCCCGCGCTCGCTGCTTGTCCCACAAAAGGAACGAAGGAACTCACCGGCGCAGGCGCGACTTTCCCGTATCCGCTCTATTCCAAGATGTTCGCCGAGTACGTCAAAGTCTGCAACGTGAAGGTCAACTACCAGTCGATCGGCTCCGGCGGCGGCATACGCCAGCTCCAGGAGTTGACGGTCGAATTCGGCGCCTCGGACGGGATCATGGACGACAAACAAAAGGCCGAGGCTAAATTGGGTCCGGTGCTCCATATCCCGACCGTGGCCGGCGCGGAAGCGATCGTTTACAATCTGCCGGGAATCGCGCGAGGACAGCTCAAGCTTACGCCTGACCTTTTAGCCGACATCTACCTCAAGAAGATTAAGAACTGGAACGACGATCGAATTAAAGCGCTCAACGCCGGTCTTAATCTGCCCAAGACGGACATCGCCGTCGTCCACCGCTCCGACGGTTCCGGCACTACCTTCATCTTCACCAATTATCTTGCCAAGGTGAGTCCGGAATGGAAAGATAAGGTGGGTTCTGCGACTTCGGTCAACTGGCCCGGCGACGTCGGCGGCAAAGGAAACGAGGGCGTGGCGAATTCGGTGCAGCAGATTCCCGGTGCCATTGGCTACGTCGAGATGGCCTACGCGAAGCAAAACAAGATGACCTGGGCGCAGCTCAAGAACAAAGCGGGAATCTATCTTGAGCCCAGCCTGGAAAGCGCGGCTTTGGCGGCGGACCAGCCGAACCTTCCCGACAACATGGAGGTGATGGTCACCGACAGCGACAATCCCAAGGCCTATCCGATCACCGGCTTCACCTGGCTGCTCGTGTACGAAAATCAAAAGGACGAGGCGAAGGCGGACGCGGTGGCGAACCTCGCCTGGTGGATGATTCACGAAGGCCAGCAATACGCGCTGCCGCTGGAGTACGCGCCGCTCAAAGGCTCGGCGCTTAAAAAAGCCGAGGCTCTGGTGAAAAAAATAAAAGCCAACGGGCGGCCGATCTTGAACTGATGGAGAGAGAAGATGCCGGGCGAGCCACAAGTGGTTGAGCAACCGCTCGGCCGGTCGTTGACGAGAGCGTCCGACAAAGCGGTTGCTCACGACGCCCGCGTCGTCAACGCGGGCGATAGGATTTTTTATCTCACGACGCGGGCCCTGGCCTGTTGCGTGATGGCTCTCGCCTTCCTTCTGGTCGCGGATCTTTTTCGCGGCTCGTGGGAAGCCATCCGGCAATTCGGTCTCAAATTCCTGATCGGCACGACCTGGGACCCCGTCGCGCGGCAGTTTGGAACCCTGCCGACGATTATCGGCACGCTGGTCAAGGCGTCGATCGCCTTGCTGCTGGCGATTCCGATCAGCATCGGCTCCGCGGTCTTCATCTCTTTCTACATTCCCAAGCGGCTTCGCCCGGTCATTTCCTATCCGATAGAGTTGCTTGCCGGTATCCCGAGCATCGTCTTCGGTCTCTGGGGACTTTTCGTCATGGTTCCCGTGATCCGCTTTATCCAGATCTGGCTTAAGGCCCACTTCGGATGGTTTTTCCTGTTCGACGGTCCGGCCGTCTATGGCGTCGGCGTGCTGTCCGGCAGCGTGATCCTCGCCATTATGATCATTCCCATCATCACGGCGATCTCCCGCGACATTCTCCTCACCGTGCCGCGCGCGCAGATCGAGGCGATGTTGGCGTTGGGCGGCACGAAGTGGGAAGCGATCTGGAAAGTGGCCTTGCCGTACGCCCGCATCGGTCTGGTCGGCGCGGTCATTCTGGGATTGGGACGAGCGATCGGAGAAACCATGGCGGTCACGATGGTGGGAGGAAATTCTTTCGATTTGGTTCATTCCCTATTCGATCCGGTGCACAGCATGGCCAGCCAGATCGCCAGCGAGTTCACCGAGGCGACCTACAGCCTCTACGTCTCGTCTTTGATCTACGTCGGTCTGGTCCTGTTCGGGATTACGATCGTCATCAGCCTGCTCGCGCAACTTTTGATCTGGAAACTCTCGAAAGGCAAAGTCGCGATATTCGAATGACGAGCGATCCGATGCCCCAAATATCGACCCATCGTTCCGGCTTGCGCTATCTCCGTCGCAAGAGCATCGAGTGGGTTGCCTGCGTCGGAATGCTGCTTTGCACGGGCGTCACGGTATTTTTTCTGCTGACGATTCTCGGCTACGTCCTCTACCACGGCGCGGCCTCCGTCGACTGGGAATTTCTCACGGCTCTTCCCGTGCCCGCGGGCGAAAGCGGCGGCGGGATCGCCAATGCGCTCGTCGGCAGCGCCATGGTCGTCGCGTTGGCGGCTCTGATGGCGGTTCCCATCGGCATGGGCGCCGCGGTCTTTGTGAACGAGTTTCCCGGCGCCGGGCTGGGCAGGTTCGTCCGCTTTCTCGCCGAAGTCTTGACCGGCGTTCCGTCCATCGTGGTCGGCTTGTTCGCCTACGCTCTTGTCGTGCGGCCGTTGGGAAGTTTTTCCGGTCTCGCCGGCTCGGTCGCCTATGCCTTCATCATGATTCCCATCATTTTGATCAGCGCCCATGAAGCGTTCCGGCTCGTTCCCGTTTCCCTACGCGAGGCTTCCCTCGCCCTCGGCGTGCCAAAATGGAGAACGATCCTCTGGGTCGTCTTGCCGGTCTCGTCGCGCGCGCTGCTGACCGGCGTGGTTCTGGCGGTATCCCGAGCGCTCGGAGAAGCGGCGCCCATGCTGTTCACGGCGTTCGGCAATCCGTTTTGGAACCTCAACTTGAGAAAGCCGATTGCGACGGTGCCGCTGCTCATTTACACGTATGCGACCGGTCCTTATGAGGACTGGCATAGAAAAGCGTGGGCGGCTTCTTTCGTTCTACTCGTCGTCGTCCTGGTAACCAGCGTACTCACGCGCGCTTTTCTCAGAGGCAAAGCGGATGAGTAACGAAAATTACGCATCCGCAGAGAAGCGCGGCGGCGAAGAGCTCCGCGCTCCGGCGCGCGCGTCTGAGACGGCCTCGAACAAAGCACGGCTCGAGATTCACGGCCTGAGCGCCTATTACGGAAAAACTCGCGCGGTCAGCAACGTGTCGCTGTCGATCCAAACGAAGCGGGTCACCGCGATCATCGGACCGTCGGGCTGCGGCAAGTCGACGTTCATCCGCTGCCTCAACCGGATGCACGAGGTGACTCCCGGCGCCTTAGTCGAAGGCAGGGTCCTGCTCGACGGCGAAGATCTCTATGGGCCCGGCGTCGATCCGGTGGAAGTGCGGCGCAAAGTCGGCATGGTTTTCCAAAAGCCCAATCCGTTTCCCACCATGTCGATCCACGACAACGTCGTGGCGGGCTTCAAGCTCAACGGCAGCCGCGACCGAAGGGTGATCGATGGGAAGGTCGAAGAAAGCCTGAAGATGGCGGCCCTATGGGAAGAAGTCAAAGACGCGCTCTACAAGCCGGGAACGAGTCTCTCCGGCGGACAGCAGCAGCGTCTCTGCATCGCGCGCGCGCTGGCGGTCGATCCCGAAGTCCTGCTGATGGACGAGCCCTGCTCGGCGCTCGATCCGATCGCGACGGCGAAGATCGAAGAGTTGATCCACGAGCTTAAGGAGACCGTCACCATCGTGATCGTCACGCACAACATGCAGCAGGCCGCGCGCGTGTCCGATTACACGGCTTTCTTCTACATGGGCGAACTGGTAGAATTCGGCGTTACGAGCAAAATCTTCACCAACCCGGAGAAACACCAGACGGAAGATTACATCACGGGCAGGTTCGGATAACGGAGAACGACCATGCTGTCTGCGCATACGGACAAGAAGTACGAGGAAGATCTCAAAAAGCTCCGCGACGATATTCTCTATATGGGCGGACTGGTGGAGAATCAGATCCAGCGCGCGGTCAACTCGCTGGTTGACCGGGACTCGAAGCTGGCCGAAACCATCATTGAAAGAGATCACGAGGTGAATCGCCTCGACGTCGAGATCGACGACCTGTGCATTCAGTTGTTCGCGCTGCACCAGCCCGCCGCACGCGACCTCCGCTTCATCACGACCGCCCTCAAGATCACGACCGATCTCGAGCGCATCGGCGACATGGCGGTCAACATCTGCGAGCGGGCCCTGGAACTCAATGTGGAGCCTCTGCTCAAACCTTACATCGACATCCCGCGGATGGCGCAAATCTCGCAGCGGATGATCCGGGAAAGCCTGGACGCTTTTGTCCGGGAAGATACGGACCTCGCCTTGAAGGTTTGCAAAGACGATCAGGAAGTCGACGATCTCAACAGCCAGATCTTCCGCGAGACGATCAGCTTCATGATCGAAGACCCGCACACGATCAACCGGGCGATGAAAATCAGCTCGGTATCGAAATATTTGGAACGGATCGCCGACCACGCGACCAACATCGCCGAGATGGTCGTGTTCATGGTGAAAGGCAAGAGCATCCGGCACATGAAAGTGATCCCCCAGTCGATTTAGCGGCCCCATCCCCATGGCGGGAAAAAAAATCCTCGTCGTCGAAGACGAACCGGATATACGAAAGCTGGTCCACTATAACCTCGCGCAGGAGCGCTTTCAGGTGATCGAGGCCGAAGACGGAGAGAAGGCGCTCAAGATTCTGCAGCGGGAAAAACCCCACCTGATCGTCCTCGACTTGATGCTGCCGGGATTGTCCGGACTCGAGCTCTGCCGCAATCTGCGCGAGCGGCCGGAGACAGCCCGGATCCCGATTCTCATGTTGACCGCCAAGGCGAGCGAGGCCGATCGGATCGTCGGCCTCGAGATGGGCGCGGACGACTACCTCACGAAGCCGTTCAGCCCGAGAGAGATGGTCGCCCGCGTCAAGGCCATTCTCCGCCGAAGCGAGATGCAAGCCGCTGCGCAAACCGCCGAGGTTTACGAGAAGGGCTCTTTGAAAATCAACTTTGCAACCTATGAAGTCTCGGTCAGGGGAAAACCGGCGCGGCTGACGCTGAAAGAATTCGATCTGCTGCGGTTTCTGGTGCAAAACCCCAACCGCGTTCTCACGCGCGACCAGCTCCTCGATCGCGTCTGGGGCGGCGATACTTTCGTGGATCCACGCACCGTGGACGTCCATATACGCAGATTGAGAAAGGCCGTCGAAAAAAACGACCGCAAGCCCGAATGGGTGTTGGCGGTTCGCGGCGTGGGGTACAAGTTCGATGAAAAGGCGCTGGACAAGTAAAGCGGTCGTCAAGTTTTTCCTGTCCTATCTCGCAGTCGTTCTGCTGCTGTCCGTTCTTTTTTATCTCTACACGGTTGCGACCGTCAAAGATTTTCACATCTCCTCTTTATCCGCGAAGATGCAGGACGAAGCGAAGACGGTGAGCCGCCTGCTTCCCCTGGAGACGCAAGGCGGCGGCTTCGATCAGATCTGCCGCGAGCTCGGCAGGGAGCTGGGAGTCCGGATCACCGTCATCGCTCTCGATGGAAAAGTGTTGGGCGACTCCGACGAATCGTCGATCACGATGGAGAATCACGGCACTCGGCCCGAAGTGGTGGAGGCGCTGTCCAAAGGGGCCGGAAAAGCCGTTCGCTACAGCACGACCGTCCGGCACGAGATGCTCTACCAGGCCGTTCTCGACCGGCGATACGCAACAGACAGAATCATTCGGCTCTCCGTCCCGCTCACCTCCGTTCTGGAAACCGAAAGTTCCATTCGCCATGCGATCCTGGCCGGCCTTCTCGCGGTCTCGGGATTGGGCCTGCTGCTGGCGTTTTTCTTTTCACGGCGCTTGGAGCGAAGAGTTAAACGAATGGTCGAATTCTCGGAGGCGGTTTCCAAAGGCGAAGCGCCGCCGCCGATTCACGCCGGCACTTACGACGAGCTCAGCGTTCTGGAAGAGAATCTCAACGAGATGAGCCGCAGCATTCAAGAGAAAATCAAAGGCATCGTCGGAGAGAAGGAGAAAGTCGATTCGATTTTACGCTGCATGACCGAAGGGGTCCTGGTCGTCGATACCCAGGGCCGGCTGATCCTCTTGAACGAGAACGCGCAGAAGACGTTCAATCTTGCCGCCACGCGCAATCTACGGGGCGCATCTCTTATGGAGATCTCGCGCCATCCGGAGATGAAAAAGCTCATGGAAGAAATTCTGGCTTGCGACTGCTCGACTCAATGTTTTACGAAGGAAATCCCCCTCGATGGAGGCGCGTGGTTTCGCGTCAACGCGGTGAGCTTGCGGGGCGCCGATGAAAAGTCTCTCGGTTATATTCTGGTCTTTCACGATGTCACGGAGATTAAACGGCTCGAAACCGTGCGCTCGGACTTCGTCGCCAACGTCTCCCACGAGCTGCGCACGCCGCTGACCGCGATTCGCGGCTACGCGGAGACGTTGCTGCAATCGCCGCCCGCGAATCCGCAAGACTCGGAACAGTTTCTCAAAATCATCCAGCGCCACTCCGACAGGCTCGGCCGCCTCATCGACGATCTCCTGGCATTGTCGGATTTGGAATCGGGGAAGATCCAGATCGCAAAAGAGAAGTTGCCCGCCGGCGAGCTGATCGGCCGCGTGCTCGAGATTTTTCAGGAACAGGCGCGAAAAAAACAGATCGCGCTGTCCAAGAACGTTCAACCGGGCCTCCCCGCCCTACTGGGGGACTCCGACCGATTGCAACAACTGCTGATCAATCTGATCGACAACGCGGTCAAATACACCCCCGAAGGCGGGCAAGTCGCGGTCCACGCTTCTTTGGCTTCGGCCGCAAATCATCGTCCGGCCATGGTGGAGATCGCCGTGGCGGATACCGGATGCGGCATAGCCGAAAAAGACCTGCCGCGACTGACCGAGCGTTTTTATCGCGTGGACAAGGCGCGCTCGCGCGAGCTTGGGGGAACGGGGTTGGGATTGGCCATCGTGAAGCACATCGTCCAGGCGCATCGCGGAGAGTTGAAGATCGAGAGCCGAATTCAAAAGGGAACGACGGTGCGCGTATTTTTGCCGGCGGAGGATGGATAGTTAGTTTGAAGCTGCCATTCTTATTCGCCACCGCCGCATCGCGACAAAGAACCAAATCGCTTCCACCAGTCCGAACGGCCAGGCGCCTTGAAGAAAACCATAGACCGACGCGAGCCCGCACGCGAGAGCAAACGCGAATATAAACCACCGGCTGCGATCTTCCAGGGCATAGAAAACCAACATCGCCGCAACCGCAAACAAACCAAAGAGCGTCAACTTATCCATGAAGGCGGCTTTTTTCGCGGGCAGGTTGCTGAAAAACCCACCGTTCACCCTTCGACACGCTCAGGGCGAACGGTGCAGATATTAAAATCGTTGATGAATTCCGTTCGTGCTGAGCTTGTCGAAGCACGAAAGATCTTTTTTCAGCAACCCGCTATGCCACGGCTCGACAGCCGGACGGGCAGAACTTTTCGATCTTAGCTTCGATCGCTTCTCTCACCGCTCTCGTTTGCTCCAGCCGCTCGTCCCGCGAGCCGGTAAACTTCGCCGGATCGGGAAAATTCCAGTGGACTCGCTCACCGCCGCCGGAGAAAATCGGACATTGCTCGGCGCTGCTTTCGTCGCATACTGTGATGACGTAATCGAATCTTTGACCCGACTCGATGACCTCCGACACGCCGCGCGTCTGTTTTCCGTTGATATCGACGCCGATCTCCCGCATGACTTCGACCGCGAGCGGATTTAGTTTGCCCGGCTCCAGTCCCGCGCTCTCGGCCTCGAAGACATCGCCGCACATCCGATTCAACAAGGCCTCGGCCATCTGGCTGCGGGCGCTGTTGTGTACGCAGACGAAGAGGACTTTCTTAGACATTCGCGCCACCTTTCCATCCGCGGCGCCGGCCGAAAACCAGTGACGTGTGCGATTGCAGAACGAGCAGACCGACAACATGACCGGCACTTCCACCAGCACGCCCACCACTGTCGCTAGCGCCGCTCCCGATCCCGCGCCGAACAGCGCGATCGCCGTAGCCACCGCAAGCTCAAAGAAGTTCGACGCTCCAATCAGTGCGCCCGGCGCGGCGACATTGTGGGATACGTTGAACCACCGCATCAAGCCATAGACCAACCACGAGTTGAAGTAGACCTGAATCAAAATCGGAATCGCAATCAGGATGACGTGAAAGAAGCGGCCGGTGAGATTGTCCGCCTGAAACGCAAAGACGATCACCAGCGTGGTCAGCAGCGCGAGGATGGAAATAGGGTGTAAAGCCGGGAGAAACTTTCTTTCGAACCATTCCAACCCCTGCGCGCGCACGAGCCACGCCCGCGTCAGACTCCCTGCCGCCAACGGAATCACGATGAACAGAATCACCGCGTACAGCAGCACGCTGAACGGGACCGTCAATGCGGAGACGCCGCTCACAAGGAGCGTGACAATCGGCGCGAACGCGACCAACATGATGAGGTCGTTTACGGACACTTGAACCAGGGTGTAGGCCGGGTCGCCGTCGGTCAGATAACTCCACACAAAAACCATTGCGGTGCAAGGCGCCGCAGCCAGGATAATGACCCCGGCGGTATACTGGTCCGCCAACGGCGCCCCGATAAACGGCAGAAACAGGTGCTTGAAGAAGAGCCAACCAAGTAACGCCATGCTGAACGGCTTGACCAGCCAGTTGACGAAGAGCGTGATGAGCAAGCCTTCGGGACGCTTGCCCACTCCCAGCACAGAGGCAAAGTCCACCTTCAG
>JBGPTS010000092.1:0-14061 GCA_041490745.1 Binatia bacterium
ACTCCCGTTAACAAACACCGTCGCCTGATCCCGAGTGCGAATGCCGGCCAATCTCAACTCACTGACCAGCCGATCCTGGAGCGTGCCGAACAGTCTCTCCACCCGGCCCTTGGCCTGAGGCGAGAGCGCAAAGATGGGCTCCACTCCCAGAGATTTAAGAGCGAGTCCCACCTGAGTAGGAATCCGCTCCCCCGCCAACTCTTCTTGTAGCGTCCAGTGGTCGTCGTTCCTTTTGAAGATCCCGTGCCGGTCCATGTAGATCGAAAGCGGAATCCCTTTCTCTACCAGGAGTCGCTTCAAGCAGGTGAGATAGCTCGGGGCGTCCTCCTGTTCGGCGAACACTCCATGAAGCAACGCTCCCGTCGCATCATCCATGGCTACAACCAGCGTCCAGCGAGGACCGTTCTCTCCCACCCATCGGTGAGGACTCCCGTCCCACAACAGAAGCGCTCCTTGTTGCGCTCTTCTCTCCCGCCTCTTGTAGTGGCGCTTGGGCCGATGCTTTCTCACCGCAGCTATTGCGCCCTGACGCAGAACTCTCCGCAGAGTCTCACGAGATATCTTCACGCCTTCCTTCTCGTTTAGCTTCTCGGTCAGATGCGTGTCGTTTAAGCCCTGGTAGCGGCCACCGGCTAGTTGAAGGACTTTGTCAGCCGTCTTGGCTGCGGTGCGGTTCCACGGCTTTCTGCCTCGATTACCGTGTAACACTCCCTTAACCCCACCCTCTCTCATCTTCTTTCTTAACCGCTTGACCTGCCGAGCGCAGAGTCTCAACAGCTCTGCTCCTCTGCCAACGCTCTCTCGCCCCTCTAATGTCAACCGAATCACGTGCATCCGGTGTAGATCTCTCTGACTCACGATCAACTCCTCCTCGTCCATAGGACCTCCTCCCTAAGATGAAGGAGATCCTATCCTTGGGGGTGACAGAATCGCTAAGCAGTTATCGGGTGACATAATCGCTGAACTAACACAGGCTACGTCAACTTCGTTGACACCTCGGGTTGCATGATGGGAGAATCCCCCCGCTTAGCACGAAGAGCGATGACGCCGCAGAGGGAAGGCGACATGAGGGGGAAATCATCGGCCGGACCAGTCCTTTTCGTAGCTCTAGGGCTGCTTGCGCTGATGTTCGTGATCGAGGTGCTGGCGATCCGGCACAAGACTTTGACGTATGACGAGGGTTTTCATCTGCGGTACGGTCAAAATGCCTTGCACGGAGATTTCGGCCGACGGGAAGGGCAGTACGACAGCACAATGCCGATCTCGATGTTCAACGCCCTGCCCTCTTTTCTTGGAAACGAGCTGATTGCGAAGAGTCAGTTTAAGGACGACCTGAATAAGCTCTCCGCGGCGCGCTGCGTAACGATATTAGGGTCACTGCTCCTGGGCTGGCTTATCTTCATTTGGTCTCGTCAGCTTTACGGCGATCGCGCCGCGCTGCTTTCACTTGCGCTCTATGTTTTCTCGCCGGATATCCTGGCCCACGGACGTTTGGTAACCACCGACTTGTATGCCGCATCAGGGTACGTCGCGGCGCTCTATTTTTTTTGGCGATTTCTAAATCAGCCGACCGTGTGGCGCGGTACGGTTGCCGCCGGTTGGCTCGGCCTTAGTCAGCTGGCCAAGTTTAGCTGCGTTCTGCTGTATCCCATCTTTCTGATTATCGTTCTACTTCAATATGCCATGAGTGAGCGAAAAACGACCGGCCTCCCGATTACACTGGGACGTTTCGGCGGCTGGCTCTTTTATTTTCTCGTGGTCAGTCTTTTGGTTATTAACGCCGGCTTTTTCTTCAACGGAACCGGCGACGCGCTTCGGGATTATCATTTTCGAAGTCCGCTCTTTCAGGGGCTGCAGGCAAAGTCGGGGGCGTTGGCGGCGGTCCCGCTTCCGCTACCGCACGCTTTCGTTGACGGCCTGGATTTCGTCCACTACCGGGTGCAGAGCGGCGACGGTTACGGGAATCTCTACCTGCTTGGTGAGCTGCGTGAAAAGGGCGGCTTTCCGGGGTATTTTTTCATCGCGTTTTTGCTTAAGGAACCGCTTGCGTTTCAACTCCTGGTGCTGCTTGCGCTGTTTAGCTACGCGGCGAATTTAAAGCGCTTTCATTTTGCGCGCGATGAGCTTTTACTCGCGGTCCCAGTTGCGTTTTTTAGCATCTATGTCAATTTTTTCAGCAGCGCTGATCTCGGCATTCGCTACTTCCTGCCGGTAACGGTAATGCTGCATATCTTATGTGGGTCGTTTCTCAGCACGGCGCTGCCGAATGCAATCCGGCGACTGCGGATTGCGGCGCCGCTTCTCTTGTATCTCATCATCTCCGTTCTTTCATATCATCCGCATTACCTCGCCTACTTTAACGAGATCGTCTGGGATCGAACGACGGCTTATCAGTACCTGGCTGATTCGAATCTCGATTGGAACGAGAATCGGGCCTATCTCAACGATTACTTAAACGCCCATCCGGAGGCGATCTATGAACCCAAGCAGCCGACCACCGGCACGATCGTGGTCGGAGTAAACGCCCTGACCGGGGCATGGAATTACAATGTGACTACGAAGGCCGAGATGAAGGAGCAGTTTCGGTGGCTGCGGGAGAATTTCAAACCGGTCGGGCAGATCGCGTACTCCTACCTCATATACGAGATCCCACCCGGCAAACACCCGACGCATTGATTTGTATTGCTCCGCTCAATTTCCGGACACCTGTCAACCATTCATTCTGCAGAGAATTCAGCCCTCTTTGAGTCTCCACTTCTAAAGAAACACCCGGGTGCACGCGCTCATTGCTCTGCATAGAGGTCCTCAGCTGTCTTCTGTGAGGATGGTTTTGAATAATTTCATGGGGTTTCGCATCCGAGTGACTCATCTACCCGTCGAAATCCTAAGTGGGGCCTGACACTTTTTCCGCCGTGTAGCGTGGTCCTTTCTACAGAGAGTACCGCTCCAGTGTTTATGCAGATGGTTTCCGGCCAGGCTGTCTCAAAGTGCGGTGATGCCGCTTCGTAATTCCCCCTACGGCACCTTGCCGCCCCAGATCTCTTTCAGAAACCCGCTCTTCTCCAAATCCTCCGCGAAGCGATTGTCGAAAATCTCGCTCGGTTTCCTCCGCACCGTCGTCTCCGCTTTTGCTATTTCCACGGCGTCGGCCACCTGCTCCGGCGGCACGACCAGTCTGCGGTTGACGATCGACTTGGCGTAAGCGTCGTACGAAGATTGAAGCGCGTCCGGGTCGTTCAACTTGAGCGCCTTCGCCACCGCCGCCTTCGCCTTGTCCGGATTTTTTTCCACAAACTGGACCGCCTCGGCCATCGCCGCGACGAAGCGCTGCACGAGCTGCGGCCGCTCCTGGATCGTCTTGGAATTCGTATGCAGCGAGCTGTAGAGGAACGGAAGGTGAAGATCGTTGAGCCTGTAAATCAGATTGAAGCCGTCGCGTTTTCCGCGCACGTCGAGCGGCGGCGTGACGATGATCGCCTGAATGATGTCCTGAACCATCGCGTTGTAGCGCTCCGACTGGCTGCCGCCGATCGGGCGCAGGTTCACCTCCGCCTCGGTCAGGTTGAATTTCTTGAGCAGCGCGCGCGACAGGCGAAAACTCAAATCGCCCGGCCGCGTCACGCCGATGCTTTTTCCTTTCAAATCCTCCGGCCGCTTCACGTCCTTCCGCGCGAGCAAAACATACGGCAGGCCGACGAGCGGCGCCGCGATGAGTTTGCCCTCGATGCCCGTCGCCATGCCGGGAATCGTCGCGTCGGCCGCGCAATAGAGAAACTGGATTTCGTCGGCTGACAGCGCGGCGAGCGAGATGCTGCTGCCGCGGATATAGATAGGGTTGGCCTTGATGCCGTATTTGTCGAACAGGCCGTTGTCCAGCGCGGCGTAGAGATGAATAAACCCGCCGGAAACCGCGCAGGTGGCGACGCGCATGCCGACCGGCGTTTCGCCGGGGCGGGCGAGATAAGGATTCGCGCCGGCCGCGGCGGGAAGGAGTACGGAGGTCAGCATGACAACGACTGTAAAGCGGAAGGTGGTTTTCATCTTTATTCCTCCGGATCGCGCGCTATTTTGATTTCTGCTTGAGCAGCTCGTCCAGCTTCCTGCGATCGTCTTCGAACAGCTTTTCCTTCGACGGAGACGCGGGTCTAAGCGGCGCCGCCTTTTTCTTCTCCCAAAGCCGGGCCGATAGCACCGGCCAAGAAAGCCAGAGGGCAAGTCCGAAGAGAAAGAGGATCGCGCACAGAAGGATGATCCCCCCTTTTTTCATCGGCGCGCCCGGCGAAGATTTAATACTGCGGTTTGTAAGCGAAATGGTGCGTCGTCTGGATGAAGCGCGTCGTGCGCGTCTTCGAGCGCATAACGACCGAATGCGTGGTCGCGCCGCCGGAAAAAAAATGCACGCCTTCGAGGTAATCGCCGTCCGTGACGCCCGTGGCCGCGAACATCACTTCCCCGCCCGCCAGCTCTTCGATGGTGAATTTCTTGTGGATGTCTTTGATCCCCATCGCCCGCGCGCGCTCGATCTCCTGCGGGTTGCGCGGCTTGAGGCGGCCTTGCATCTCGCCGCCGACGCAGCGCAGCGCCGCCGCCGCCAAAACTCCCTCCGGCGCGCCGCCGATGCCGAGGAGCAGATCGATGTCGGTGTCGCGTTTGGTTGTGGCGATCGCCGCGGAGACGTCGCCGTCGCTGATGAGCCGGATGCGCGCCCCGGCCTGGCGCACCTCTTTGATTAGCGCCTCGTGCCGCGGCCGATAGAGGATAATCACCGTGAGATCTTCCACGCGCGAGCCTTTCACTTCCGCCAGCAGCCGCAAATTTTCCGTCGGGCTCTTGTCCAGATCGACCACGCCTTTGCCGATCGGACCGACGGCGATTTTGTCCATGTACGTGTCGGGACAATGAAGAAAATTTCCCTTGTCGCCCATCGCGATGACCGACAGCGCGTTCGGCCCGCCGTTGGCGCAAATCGTGGTGCCCTCCAGCGGATCAAGCGCGATATCGACCTCCGGCCCTTTGCCGCCGCCGACTTTCTCGCCGATGTAGAGCATCGGCGCTTCGTCCCTTTCTCCTTCGCCGATGACGATCGTCCCTTCGATCGCCAAGCCGTTGAAGGCCTGGCGCATTGCATCGACCGCCGCCTGGTCCGCGGCCTTCTCGTCGCCTCTTCCCATCAGGCGCGCCGACCAGAGCGCGGCCGCCTCCGTTACCCGGACGACTTCTAGCGCGAGGTTTCGATCCACGGTGTTTTCCCTCCTATAAGAGCGTCGATCAACTCGAATGCGCGCGGGGCGACGACGCCGGTCTTTGCCGCGTCGCGCTCGTTGTATCCCCGCGGTTGCGGCGCCGCTGGCTCCTCGGCGCGAAACAAAACGAACGGCACCGGATCGCCGACGTGCGTTTTCAAAATCGTCGCGGTCGGATGGTCCGGCAGCAGCAGCAACCGCCAGTCGCGCCGCTTTGCCATCCCGCTGAGCACGGTGCCGACGACCTTCTCATCGAAATCTTCGATCGCCTTGATCTTCTTCGCCGCGTCGCCCATGTGGCCGGCTTCGTCCGGCGCTTCGACGTGGATAAAGATCAGGTCCTTCCGCTCCAGGGCGGCGACGCCGTACTCGCCCTTTCCTTTATAATTAGTGTCGAAGTACCCGGTTGCGCCCGGAACTTTGATCCGAGCCAGGCCGGCGTAAGCGCCGAGACCGTTGATGATATCCACGGCCGAAATCACCGCGCCTTCGATGCCGAAGCGCTCTTTGAGCGTCGGCAGCGCCGGCGCCCTGCCCTGTCCCCACAGCCAGATGGATGTCGCGCCGCGCTCGCCCTTTTGCTCGCGCCGCCGATTGACGGCGTGCGGTGCGAGAAGCTCTTGCGAGCGACGCATTAAATCTCCCAATCGCGCCGCGCCGTCGCCCTTGGGAAGATAAGCGCCGACTTCGCGGTCGGTGATGTCGTGCGGCGGCGTCGTCTCCATTTTTTCCTTGCCGCCGCGCCAGATCATGAGATTGCGGTAACTGACTCCCGGGTGAAACTCGATGCCGTCTCCGGCCAATTCACGATTGAGATCACGAATGATCTCCGCCGCTTCTTCGCTCCTGATGTGGCCGGCGGTGAAGTCTTCCATGACCGCCGCGCCGTTCTTGCCTTTTCCGAGCGTGACGAAGTTGCAGCGGAACGCGATGTCCGCGGGGCCGAGCGCAACGCCGACGCTCGCGGCCTCCAGCGGCGCGCGGCCGGTGTGATAAATCGCCGGATCGTAGCCCAGGATGCTCATGTTGCCGACGTCGCTGCCGGGCGGAAAGCCTTCGGGAATCGTATGCGCGAGGCCGAAGACGCCGCGCGCCGCGAGCCAGTCCATGTTCGGCGTCGCCGCGACTTCGAGCGGAGTTTTGCCGCCGAGACTTTCCAGCGGATAGTCCGCCATGCCGTCGCCCTGGAGGATGATGTATTTCACGACGCGCTCTCCCGCTCGAACAAATCTTTCAAGAGCTTCATGTCGGCGGCGATGCGGATCGGCTGCGTTGACGCGCGGATCGCCGTGTCGGGATCCTTGAGGCCGTGGCCGGTGAGCGTGCAGACAACGACGTCGCCTTTGCGAAACATGCCGGCCTTTTGTTTTTTGATTACGCCGGCGATCGATATCGCGGACGCGGGCTCGGCGAGGATTCCCTCGGTGGCGGCCAGAAGCTTATACGCGTCGAGCAACTCTTCGTCCGTCGCGCTCTCGATCGCGCCGCCGGACTCATCGCGCGCCGCGACCGCGGATTGCCAGCTCGCGGGGTTGCCGATGCGGATCGCCGAGGCGATCGTCTCCGGCTGCTCGATCACGCGATCCAGAACGATCGGCGCGGCGCCCGCCGCCTGGAAGCCCATCATTTTCGGCAGCGCGGAAATTCTGCCGAGATCACGGTATTCCCGGTAACCCTTCCAATACGCGGTGATGTTGCCGGCGTTGCCGACGGGAAGGAAATGATAATCCGGCGCGGCGCCGAGGCGGTCGCAGATTTCAAACGCGGCGGTTTTCTGGCCTTCGATGCGAAAAGGATTCACCGAGTTGACGAGCGTCACCGGATATTGCCGCGCCGCCTCGCGCACCATCTTGAGCGCGACGTCGAAGTTGCCGGCGACCTCGATCACCTTGGCGCCGTGAATCATCGCCTGGCTCAATTTTCCGAGCGAGATGTTGCCCTGGGGAATCAGCACGTAGGCTTTCAGTCCGGCGCGCGCGGCGTAGGCGGCGGCCGAAGCGGAAGTATTTCCGGTGGACGCGCAGATCACGGCGCGGCTCCCCTCTTCCACCGCCTTGGTGATCGCCACCGTCATGCCGCGGTCTTTGAACGAGCAGGTCGGATTCAATCCTTCGAGCTTAAGGTACAGCTCGATGTCGGCGTTGACGGCGCGCTCGAGGTTGCCGCAGCGCAAGAGCGGCGTGTTGCCTTCGTTGAGCGTGACGACGCAGTCATCCTTCTCGACCGGAAGCAAATCCCAGTAGTGGCGGATCACGCCCGGCCAGCCGAAATTGGATTTTGTCGCTGGACTGCTAGGATGTGCCATCTTTTCTTTTTTGAGCTTCACGTTGTCTCAGAATTGTTTTTCGTTCCGGGTTTCGGGTTCCGCGTTTCGGGTTTCACTCGGAACCTGGAACTCGAAACTCGAAACTTTTATCCCGTCCAGATCGGAAACCACAGCGGGTCGGCCAGAATGTAGTCGCGCCGGCCGATCACTTTCATAGCATTCTTTATCTGCCGGATGGAAGACCGCTCCAGCGTGATGACGAACGGAAGAATCGCGTCGGGCTTCGCCGCGATCCCGTAGCTGCGCGCCAGCGCTTCGAGCTCGTCGCGGCCGTGATTCAATTGCCAGATCTCGGCGATGTTGATGCCGGCCGTGCCCAGCGCCTGGCAGATGTCGCCGACGATGCCGGCGCGGTCCTTGACGATGAAGCGGAGGTAAAAGCCGGCGCTGATTTTATCTTCGCTCTGGACCGCGAGACCGCTCGCTCCGATCGCGCCGCCCGCATATTCCGGCCGCCCGCGCGCCACGTCGCAAACGTCGCCGAGAATCGCGACCGCGGTCGGCCCGCCGCCCGCGCCGGGTCCGGCGAAGACGTAGTTCCAATCGCGGCCCGACGCCTCCGCGCCGCTTCTCCGGCCCTTGAAAAAGATCGCGTTGGTCGCGCCGTCAACCGCGGCGAGAAAATGTTCTTGCGGCACCAACACCGGCGCGACGTAAGCTTGCACCGCGCCGTTTTCGCGCCGCGCGACCGCGACGTGCTTGATCGTGCTGCGCCCTTTGCGGCTCGCGTACAAAAAATCGATCGCCTGAATCTCCTCGATGCCTTTGCGCCAGAACGCCCCCGGCTCGGCGCGGAGACCGAAGGTCGCCGCGGCGAGCAGAATCAGCTTCGCCTCGGCGTCCTTGCCGCTCGTGTCCGCTTTGGGGTTGGTTTCCGCGTAGCCGCGCTGCTGCGCCTCTTTGAGCGCGGTCGCATAAGATTTTCCGCTCCGGCTCATCTCGGAGAGAATATAATTGCAGGTGCCGTTGACGATGCCGTAGATCGCCTCCGGCTTTTCCGCGACGAAGCTCTCGGTGATCGATCGGATGATAGGTACGCCGCCACCGACGCAGGCCTCGAAGCGGATCTCGGTCCCGTACTTTCGCGCCGCCTGCCAGATTTCTCCGCCGTACTTCGCCAGCACGGCCTTGTCGGAAGTGACGACCGGCTTTTTTTTCTTGAGCGCCCTGACGATCAGATCTTTGAACCCGGCGAGATCTTTCTCGTCGTTAAATCCCAGCGCCTCGACGATGATATCCGCCCGCGCGTGATCGACGACTTCTTCCGGCTCGGTGGTGAACAGCGCCGGATGCGCCGCGTGCCACTTCTTGCCTTTCGGCTGGCGGGTGAAAATCTTGACGATCTCCAGCTGAACGTCGGAGTCTTTCTTGGCATCCTCGAAGACAAAGTCCTGCACCGCCTGGCCGACCGTGCCGGAGCCGAGCAACCCGATGCCGATTTTTTTTCGTTTCTCAGCCATTCCCGTCAGAAAGAGTTTGGAGTTTTACCTTAAGCGCTCGTTGTCACCCGCGGTTGTGACGGAGGTTCAATCCAGCGCTTTGCCCAGAGCGCGGCGGATCGTCCGCACCGCCTGGCGCGTGCGGTGCTCGTTTTCGATCAGGGCGAAGCGAACGTAAGGATCGCCGTAGTCGCCGAAGCCGATGCCCGGAGAGACCGCCACCTTGGCCTCCTGGAGCAGAAATTTGGAAAACTCGACCGAGCCCATTTGCTTCAGCGGCTCGGGGATCTCCGCCCACACGAACATCGTCCCTCGCGGTCTTTTAATTTTCCAGCCGACCCGGTCTAGGCCGTCGACCAGGGCGTCGCGCCGCCGCCGGTAAGTCTCGCGTATCTCCTCGACGCAATCCTGCGGCCCGTTAAGCGCCTGAATCGCCGCGATCTGCACCGGCTGGAAAATGCCGTAGTCGAGGTAGCTCTTCAAGCGCCCGAGCGCGTGGACCATTTCCTTGTTGCCGACGCCGAAGCCGATACGCCAACCCGGCATGTTATAGCTCTTCGAGAGCGAGAAAAATTCGATGCCGATCTCCTTCGCACCCGGCACCTGCAACAGGCTCGGCGGGTGGTGACCGTCGAAGGCGAGGTCGGCGTAGGCGAGATCGTGGATGATCAAGAGTTCGTGCTCCTGGGCGAACTGAACGACTTTCTCGAAAAAATCCAACTCGACGACTTCCGTCGTCGGGTTGTGCGGAAAGCTGACGATGAGCAGCTTGGGCTTGGGCGAAGTCTGCTTGATCGCCTCCTGCATGCGCGAAAGAAAATCCTCGCCCGAATACATCGGAATGTTGTGCAAGTTGCCGCCGGCGAGAATCACCGAATACTGGTGAATCGGATAGGTCGGGCTCGGGCAGAACACCACGTCGCCCGGATTGACGATCGCCCAGACGAGATGGCCGAGCCCCTCTTTCGCGCCGATCGTGACGATGGCCTCGCTGTCGGGATCGACCTCGACCTGATAACGCTTCTTGTACCAGCCGGCGATCGCCGCCCGGAGCTTGTAGATTCCGCGCGAGACCGAATAGCGGTGGTTCTGCGGCTTCGCCGCGGCCTCGATGAGCTTGGCGACGATGTGCGGCGGCGTCGGCATGTCGGGATTGCCCATGCCGAGATCGACGATATCTTCGCCGCGATGCCGCGCCTCCATCTTGAGATCGTTGATGATGTTGAAGACGTAAGGAGGCAGTCTCTTGATGCGCTGGAATTCCACGCTCTCTCCTCTCAAGTATTCGAAAACGGTCGTTTGATTTTAAGCTATCCGTGCCGGCTTCGCAAACGAGGATCGTGACTCGTGCTCGTTCCTCGTGCTCGTCACGAACACGAACCACGAACACGAGCACGGCCTTTTATCCAATGCTTCCCAATTCCAGTCGCGCGCCCCAGCGATGCTTGAGAATTTCTCTCAGCGCGACGGATTCCGCGCGCGCGAGGCGCGGATCGCGTTCGAGCCATTCGAGCGCTTCCTGACGCGCCGCGGTCAGAAGACCCGCGTCGCGCAAAACATTCGCCAGGCGAAAATCCGCCAGGCCCGACTGCCGCGTGCCGATCAACTCGCCCGGACCGCGCAGCTTAAGATCAGCCTCGGCGATTTTGAAGCCGTCGTGCTCCCGTTCCATAACCCGCAAGCGTTGCAGCGCCTCCGCGCTGCCCGCGCCGTAATAGACCAGCAGACATTGCGAGCGGTGTGGTCCCCTTCCCACTCTGCCGCGGAGCTGGTGCAGTTGCGACAAGCCGAAGCGCTCGGCGTGCTCGACCACCATGACCGTCGCGTTCGGCACGTCGATGCCGACCTCGATCACCGTCGTCGCGACCAGAATATCGAGCGCGCCGTCTTTGAAGCGCCGCATGATCTCGTCCCGCTCGGCCGCCGCCATGCGGCCGTGCATCAAGCCGACGCGGAAGTCCTTGAACGCGCCCTGAGATAATTCTCGCGCCATGCTCGTCGCGTCGCGCACTTGAAGATGTTCGGACGCCTCGACGAGCGGATAGACGACGTAGGCCTGGCGTCCTTGCCGAATCTCGTCGCCGACGAGTTGATAAAGTTTTTCCCGTCCCGCGGCGCGCACGAGCCGCGTCTCGACCGGCGTCCGTCCCGGCGGCATCTCGTTCAGCCAGGAAATTTCCAGATCGCCGTAGAGCGCCATCGCCAGGCTGCGTGGTATGGGAGTCGCGCTCATCAATAGAATATCCGGTTGTGGAATATCCGGTTGTGGTTCGACTAATTTCACCGCGTTGCAGCCGGCCGCGAGATTTTTGAGCGCCATTCGCTGCATCACGCCGAAGCGGTGTTGCTCGTCGATGATGCCGAGGCCGAGGCGCGGGACGCGGACGCCTTCCTGAATGAGCGCGTGCGTTCCCACGACGAAGCGTATCTCGTTTTTTTCGATTCGTCCGGCGATCTCGGCGCGCGCTTTCGCGCCGAGCGATCCGGTGAGCAGCGCGATCGGCACTCCGAGCCGTTCGGCAAAACCGGCGAGGTTCCGGTAATGCTGCTCGGCCAGCAGTTCGGTCGGCGCCATCCACACCGCCTGAAAACCGTTTTCGATCGCGCGCAGCGCCGCGAACCAGCCGACGATCGTCTTGCCCGAGCCGACGTCGCCCTGGAGAAGCCGCTGCATCGGCTGCGGCGCCGCCATGTCGAGGGAAATTTCGCGCAAAACTTTTTCTTGCGCGCGCGTCAGCGCGAACGGCAGCAGCTTCCACATCTTCCCGGTGAGCGGTTTTTCTTCGCCGCCGAGCCGGAGACCCGGCTCGGCCGCGCGCCGTTTGCGCCGGAGCGCGAGGCCCAATTGAAGATAAAACAATTCGTCGAAGATGACCGCCCGGTGCGCCGCCGAGGCGAAACCGTTCAAAGCCGCGAGGTCGGCGTTTTTCTCCGGCCGGTGGAGTTCGTGCATCGCGCGTGCGAGATCGGGTAGTCGCTGCTTTTCGGCCACCCGCGCGGGCACAAATCCGGTAAGATAAGGCGCGTAGGCCGCCAGCGCCTGACCGATCCAGTTGCGCATCGAGCGCAGCGGAAGGCCGGCGGGCCTTATGTAGATCGGCAAAATTTTTTCTTTGCCTTCCCGGTCTTCGGGATCGACGATTTCGAATTCGGGATGGACGATCCTCTTTTCCGCGCCGATTCCCCTTTCGATTTTGCCGTGGACTAAAAGCGATTGGCCTTTCGCCAGACCGTCGGCCAAATACGGCGGCACGCGATACCACACGAGGCCGAGCCGGCCGGTGTCGTCCGCCAGCGTCGCGGTGAGCAAGCGGCCTCTTCTCCGCGGCACCCATTTTTGATTGAGCGCGACCAGTTTGCCGAGCAGAGTTTCTTCCTCGCCCAGGCGAGCCGCGTTGATGGTGCGGATTTGCCGGCGATCTTCGTAACGGAACGGCAGGTGATAGAGCAGGTCTTCGACGGTCTTCAAGCCGAACGCTTCGAGCTGGGCGGCGCGCGTCGGCCCGATGCCCTTCAGAAAGCGGAGCGGCGTCTGGAGCGCGCGAAAAGAATCTTTGGGTAAAACCGAGACGGGTTTAGAAGGGATGAGGGATGAAGGATGAGGGATGAATCGGCCCTTCCGGAGTTCGCCCTCATCCGGCATATTTCATCCTTGCGTCGTCGCGAGATATTCCTGCAGCGGCCGAACTTCCAACTCGCGTTGCTTGAGCAGCTCGATACCTTCCGCCGCGGCGTCGGCCCCGGCGATGGTGGTGAAATAAGGGACTTGATAATCGACGGCGTTGCGGCGCAAGTGGAATGAGTCCGCGTGCGAGTGCGCGTCCGTCGGCGTGTTGATGACCATGGCGATCTCCCCGTCCTTGATCGCCTCGGCGGCGTTCGGGCTGCCTTGCTGGACCTTCTTGATCATTGCCGCGGTAATGCCGCGCCGCGTGAAATATTCCGCCGTGCCCTGCGTAGCGACGATCTGGAATCCCAGCCCCTCGAGCTTTCGCGCGATCGGCGTCACCGCCTCCTTGTCTTCGTCGCGCACGCTGATAAAAACTTTTCCTTCGCGCGGCAGCCGCGTGCCGCCGCCTAGCTGCGCCTTGGCGAAGGCGACTCCGAAGGTCGAGTCGATCCCCATGACTTCACCGGTGGATTTCATCTCCGGCCCGAGCAGCGTATCGACTCCGGGAAATTTGTTGAACGGAAAAACCGATTCTTTCACCGAGATGTGACGCGGCAAAATTTCGGCGACGACGCCCAGGTCGGCGAGTCTTCTCCCCACCATGATGCGCGCGGCGATCTTCGCGAGCGGCATGCCGGTCGCTTTGCTGACGAAAGGGACCGTGCGCGAAGCGCGCGGATTGACTTCGAGAATGTAAATGTCTTTGCCCTTGACGGCGAATTGCGCGTTCATCAAGCCGCGCACTTCGAGCGCCAGCGCCAGCTCCGAAGTCTGGCGGCGGATTTCCTGCTGAATCTCCTGTGAAATGGATTTGGGCGGCAGGCTGCACGCGCTGTCGCCCGAGTGGACGCCGGCGCGCTCGATGTGCTCCATAATGCCGCCGATGACGACGCGCTCGCCGTCGCTGAGCGCATCGACGTCGAGCTCGATCGCGTCGTCCAAAAATTTATCGATCAGAATCGGATGGTCGGGAGAAGCGGCGACCGCGCGCGTCATATAGCGCCGCAGCGTTTCCCCGTCATAGACGATCTCCATCGCCCGGCCGCCGAGAACGTAAGACGGACGGACGAGGATCGGATAACCGAGCCGCTCGGCGATCTGGCGCGCCTCTTCGTACGAGCGCGCCGTGCCGGAGAGCGGCTGCCTGAGCCCCAGCCGGTCGAGCAGCAAACGAAACCGCTCGCGATCCTCGGCGAGATCGATCGAGTCGGGCGATGTTCCGATGATCTTGACGCCCGCGCGCTCGAGCGGCAACGCGAGCTTGAGCGGCGTCTGGCCGCCGAACTGGACGATGACGCCGTCGGGATTTTCCCGCTCGACGATGTTCATGACGTTCTCGAACGTGAGCGGCTCGAAATAGAGTTTGTCCGACGTGTCGTAGTC
>JBGPTS010000093.1:0-13942 GCA_041490745.1 Binatia bacterium
CCGGTGAAGCGCGGAATGCCGGGAGTGAAGAGTTGGTGGAAGGCGCCGATGTCGGCGATGACTCTGGAGCGCAGGCCCAAAATTTTACCGTCCTTTTTGACTGCGACTTCGACTTCTCCGACCTGGCCGCGGCCGTGAATCGTCGCGCGCGCGTTTTCCCGCCGCGTTTCGATCCACTTGACCGGCCGATTGAGCTTGATTGCAAGATGGGCCGCGAGCGCTTCTTCCGCGTAGATGTTGAGCTTGCTGCCGAAGCCGCCGCCGACTTCGGGCGCGATCACGCGCACGCGCTCCTCCGACAGATTCAGCATGCGCGCCAAATGGCTCTTCAGCATGTGCGGAATCTGCGTCGAAGACCAGACCGTGAGTTCCTTTTGCTCGGCGAGATAGCGCGCGAGCACGCCGCGCGTCTCCAGCGCGGTCGGCAGCAGGCGCTGATGGATGATGCGCTGCGTGACGATCCGGTCGGCGCGCTTGAAGGCCTTGGACAAATCTCCCTGGCCGACCTTCGAGCGAAAGGCGACGTTGTCGGGCCATTCGGCGTGAATCACCGGGCTGTCCTTGCTCAGGGCTTTTTCCGGATCGACGACCGCGGGCAGCGGCTCGTAATCGACTTCGATCAGATCGAGCGCGTCCGCCGCGGCGTAGCGATCTTCCGCGACGACGACGGCGACGCCTTCGCCGACGTAACAGACTTTATCGACGGCGAGAACGTAATGTTTGGGGACGCGGAGCGTCGGATTTTCGTTTTCGACCGGGACGAGTCCGATGCGGTCGCTCAGCTCCGCGCCGGTGACGACGGCGACGACGCCCGGCTGGCGCTGCGCCCGCTCCGCGCGGATCGAAACGATCTTCGCATGCGCGTGCGGGCTGCGGAGCACCGCCATGTGCAGCGTCTCGGGCATCTCCACGTCGTCCACGTAGCGTGCCGCGCCGCGGATCAAGCGGGGATCTTCGCGCCGTGTAATCTTGGCGCCGACGAGCTTGCTGAGGGGCATGGTTTAATCTCGCGATATTCCGTTGGCGACGATGCTCTTAAATACCAAGCTGACCGGCAGCAATCAACGCGCGGCGGCCAAGTTTACCCAGTTGTCCGCCGTTCCGCGATCGGATAGGCTCCCTTCTTGATGGAAAGCCGCCACCCGCTTCAGCCTGAGGCTGATCAGCCTCGGGCTGAGCTGATTCCCACCGGCGGTGTCGGATGCGCGGGCTCTTCGACCGGCCCTTCGACTCTGCTCAGGGTGGTGAGCTTGTCGAACCAGCGACGGCTTTCCTCGCGAGGCCGAAGGGCGCGACGCGGCGGTTAGCCGACGCAAAATTCTAACAAGCCCGTCGATGAATCTGCGATGGATCTGACTGAATTTCGCCTGCCGCCCACGCGGCTTAATCTAAACAGCGATGTTATCCACGTCTGGCGGGTTTCGCTCAGCCAACCCGAAGAGATCGTGAATGCGCTGGAAGCGATTCTCTCGGAAGACGAGCGGCGGCGGGCCGGTCGTTTTTTGAAAGCGCAAGATCAGCGGCGCTTCACCGTGGCGCGCGCCGCGTTGCGCGCAATCCTCGGCGATTATCTCGCGCTGCCGCCGCCGGAAATCCGTTTTCGCTACACCGACCACGGAAAGCCCGAGCTGGCTCTCTTGTCCGGCGCAGAAGCCATACGGTTTAACGTCTCCCATTCGCGCGAATTGGCGCTTTACGCCGTGACTCTGAATCGGGAGGTCGGCATCGACGTGGAATACGTCCGTGCCGGATTTCCGGTCGATGAAATCGCGCCGCAGTTTTTTTCCCAAGCGGAAAACGCGGCGCTCGCGCCGCTCGCGCCCGACGAGCGGGCGCGAGCTTTTTATGCCTGCTGGACGCGCAAAGAGGCCTACGTTAAGGCGGACGGCAAAGGGCTGTCTATGGCGCTCGACAAGTTCGACGTGTCCGTCGATCCGGCGGCTGCCAAATTTCCCCTTCACGTTCATGGCGATCCGATCGCGTCATCCGAATGGCTGATCCGGAGCCTGCGTCCGGGCGAAGATTATTTTGCCGCGATCGCGGCGCGCCGGCCCGACTGGAAAATCGAATGCTGGCAGTGGGCATGGCGCGCCGCCGTTTGATCTGCCGTAGCGCCCGCGTTACATTAGCCTAATTCGCAAACCGCCGGACGGAAAATTTATCGTGGGACTCATCACGACTTCATCGCCGCTGTTTTTGTTCAACAGCATGGGCCGCAAGTTGGAGGAATTCGCGCCGATCGAGCCGGGCGCGGTCCGCCTCTACAGTTGCGGACCGACGGTTTACAACTACGCTCACATCGGCAATCTTCGCGCCTATCTTTTCGTCGATACCTTGCGCCGCGTTTTGCAGTGGAAAGGTTACGACGTTCGCCACGTCATGAACATCACCGACATCGGCCACCTGACCTCGGACGCCGACGAAGGCGAAGACAAGATGGAACTCGCGGCGGCGCGCCGCGGCAAGACGGTGTGGGAAATCGCCGCGTATTATACGGGCGAGTTCCAACACGATCTGGCCCGCCTGAACATTTTGCCGCCGTCGCTCTGGTGCCGGGCGACCGATCATATTCAAGAGATGATCGCCTTCGCGAAAATTTGCGAAGAGCGCGGGTTCACTTACCTGCTGGAGGACGGCCTCTATTTCGACACGAGCAAGGTGGCGAATTACGGTCAGCTCGCGCTGCTCGATCTGCAAGGGCAAAAGCAGGGGTTGCGCGTGGACATCAAGGAAGGCAAGCGCAATCCGAGCGATTTTGCGCTGTGGCGTTTTTCCCCCAAGGATAAAAAGCGGCTCATGGAGTGGGATAGCCCGTGGGGAGCGGGCGCGCCGGGCTGGCATCTGGAATGCTCCGTCATGAGCCTGAAATATTTGGGAAGGCGTTTCGACATTCACACCGGCGGCGTCGATCACCGCCAGATTCATCACTGCAACGAGATCGCGCAGAATCAAGCTTACCTCGGCGGCGAAGATTCGGGCGTGCGCTATTGGCTGCACAACGAATTTTTGGTTTCCGGCGGCGAGAAGATGGCGAAGTCGGCGGAAGATTTTTTACGCCTGCAGACGTTGATCGATCGCGGCGTCCATCCCCTGGTCTATCGTTACTTCGTCTTGATGGCGTCTTATCGTTCGCCGCTGGCGTTTTCCATGGAGGCGCTGCTGGCCGCGCGAAGCGGGCTTCAGCGGATGCTGCACCGGGTGCAGAACATCAAGGAGAAAGCGCCTGCTTCCGCCGGAATCGTTCCAGCGGATGAGGCGAAGTACGCGCGCGGCGCGCGGGCGAATGATTTAGTGAGCACGCTGGCGCTCGGCTTACCGCGCGACGCGCTGTCGTGGATCGAAAAACTGGACGAAGCGCTCTGCCGCGATCTCAACACGCCGGAAGCCGTGGCGCTGCTGTCGCAACTGGTTGACGCGAAGCTCGACGCGGAAATTCTGACGCGTCTCGTCGCGGCATACGATCTGGTTCTCGGATTGAAACTACTGCAAACGCAGCCCGCCGATCTCAATCTCCGTCCGAAAGCCGTGGCGATTTCCGAGGCGGACATCGAGCGGCTGATCGCCGAGAGGCTCGAAGCGCGCCGCCGGAAGGATTTCGCCCGCGCGGATGAAATTCGCAATGAGTTCACGAAAAACGGCGTCGCGCTGCACGACGCGCCGGAAGGCACGACGTGGGAGTGGATTCCGCTCGAGCAAGAAGAGAGTTAGAAATCTTACCCTTCGGCCCCCGGATTGGCCCGCTCGGCCGGCGAAGGAGGTCCTCATGCGCGATCATTCTTGGAACGGCAAACCGTACGCTTTGCCGGCAGCTCTCTCAGTTATCTTTTTTCTGAGTCTCTTCAACGCCGAGGCGTCGGGGCAGGGAAATTGGCAAGCCGACTGGGAAAGAACGCTGGCGGCAGCCGAGAAAGAAGGACAGATCAACATCGGCGGGCCTCCGGGAGATACATTCCGGTTGGCGCTGATGGAGATCTTTCAAAAGAAATACCCCAGGATCAAAGTCGAATGGGATGGAGCCGAAGGGCGCGCGAAGATACCCCGCATCGTGCGCGAACGGGAAGCAGGGATCTTCAATATCGATCTCTATCTGGGCGGATCGGGCTCGCCGTTGGCCGCGTTGAAGCCGATTGGCGCCTTCGATCCGCTCAGGCCGGAGTTGATCTTGCCGGACGCGTTCGATGACGCCAAATGGGTCGAAGGGTTCAACGCCGGCTTTGTCGATGTCGAGAAGAAATTCATTTACGCGTACGACGGCACGACGCAGGACCTTGTTTGGGTCAACTGGGACTTCGTCTCGAAGAACGATTTCAAATCGATCAAAGACCTGCTCGATCCGAAATGGGCCGGCAAGATGGCGTGGGACGACCCGCGGCGGGAGGGATCGGGGATCAACACCGCGCAGGTGCTTTTTCTCTCCTATGGAGAAGAGTTCCTGAGAAAACTCTTAACCCAACAAAAGATTGTCTATACCTCGGACCGGCGCCAGTTGACCGACTGGGTCGTCCGGGGACGCTATCCCATCGGAATTTCGCTGCCCGAGGATCAGCTCAAATTGTTCCTGGAGCAAGGTTTGGGAAAAAATCTGAAACCTCTGGAAGACCGCACCCTCGTTAGAGCTTATTCGCAAGGCTTCGGCAGCGTCGCGCTTTTCAACCGCCGGCCGCATCCGAATGCGACGAAAGTTTATCTTAACTGGCTGCTGTCGAAGGAAGGGCAGACAAGCTGGGTCGCCAACACTTTGAGCCGAAACAGCCGCCGCACCGACGTCGCCCCGGGCGATCCGAAAAATGCTTTGAAGCCGGGCGACAAGTATAAAAATACCCAGGCGGAAGAATACATTCCGCTGCGTGGCTCGATTATGAAGCTGGCCAAGGAATTGATTCGGGAGTGAGGTAAGAGGAAAGGCGCCGTTACGATAGGGGCCGTCCCAATTGTTCGCGCCAATGGGCCGCGAAGTTAACGCTTCGAGGCCCTGTTCGGTGGCGGGGTAGGAGCCGACATCCAACCTGTAAGCATCGAGCGCAGTCACCGGCAATTCGATTTGAACCCGCCGAATACAAGCTCAAAAAAAATCGGCAGGCCGAGCCGGCTTGATTCCAACAGCTAAGAAAGAGCGGCTCGATTTTCTCACAACGTGGAATGTCTCAAGTTGTCTTTCCTTCCACAGCTTCAATAATTTTTGTTTCTACCCGTATCGGCTTCAGATTCGTAGGAAATTCCAGTGGCATATTTGTTGCTGCGTCCAACGTCCTATGTCGAAACTAAAATCTCAAGGCTATCGTTGGCTGCCGCTCAAAGAGGCCTTTGAGTCGTTGCCGGAGATGGACACTGCGGAGTTCAATGAGCTGTGTCCGGGTTACGAAGGCGTCTGGTGCCGGTACCTCTGGACGACGACCTATTTTCAGCAATTTTTTCGCGATGTGGTTGTGGTCACGCATGGACCACTCTCCTGCGTCGCGGCGGTCAAGAACTTCAAGCAGACTCACTACTCCCTCCATTCCGCTCTCCCCTTTGCTCACTCCCCTTGCACCAACATGGATGAAAACGCCGTGATCATGGGCGGGACGGATATCTTGGCGGACACGTTGAAGCGGGTGGATCACGACTATCGTCCCAAGCTGATCATCGTCACCGATACCTGCGCCTCTTACATGATTCATGACGACGTGGATGCGGTGATCGCGCAGGTGAACCCGGATGTCAAAGCCAAGGTGGTCTATACCCCAAGCCCCGGCTTTGCCGGAGTGCAGTGCGGGAAGGCGGTGGAGGCGATGGGGCCGCTCGTAGCCGCGCTGATGGATCCGCCGCAGAATATCGACCCGGAAGGGGTGAATGTCCTGGGCGTCTATTATGACACTCGCTTCACGGAAGCCGAAGGACGAAAGCACGGCGGCAACACCGAAGCCTACACTCACCTGATCGAAGGGTTGGGTCTCAAGGTCCACCGGATCATGAACGCGGGCGATTATGACTACCTTCGCACGACGCCCGAGGGGAGCGTCAACACCATTCACACCGCGATGTGGGGTTATCCCGTCGCCCGCGCGATGGAGGAGCAATTCGGCACCCCGTGGTTGAAGCGCCAGCTCCCCATGGGCCTTCAAGGGACAAAAGATTGGGTCATGGAGCTAGCGACTTTTATGGGCCGGGAGGAAGAGGCGGAGCGGTTCACCAAGGCGGAAGAGGAAAATTTGCTCACGCTGTTCGAAGAGACGAAGAAGCTAGTCGAGGGGAAAATCCTGCTCGTCGAATGTTCGAGAAACTCGCAGGCGAAGTACGGCGAGATGCTCGCCTACGCGCGGCTGGGCGAGGAGCTCGGCATGAAGCCCTACGTTTATTCGCTCCATCCGATGGAATTCAAATCGCAGACCGACGATCTGCTCGCCGCCGAAGTCGAGGGGATGAATCCTCCGGTGCTGATCGGCCCGTATCCCTACCACCAGCCGGTAAACGTGGAGGACGTGATGGCCGATCTCGGAGTGAATGAGGATCAATGCCTTTACATCTACGACGATGTCTTTCCCTACGCCAAGAGCGGCAGCTTCGATCCGTCCAACGTGCCGCGTTACACGACTTCGTCGCAGATGAAGCGCGTGAAAGGATCATCGTTTCTCGGCGTCGGCTATGCCGGCACGGCGGCCACCTATCGCGGGATATTAGAGTCCGTGAAAGCCGCGCGGCGCAAATCCAAGCCTACTTTTTACGGCCGCGTCTGGTCCTCGACTCCCTTTGAGTTCCAGGTCGCGCAAAGGAAGGAGCCCGCCCTGACATGATGGACGTTGTCTCAACCGCTGCCGAAACCAAAATGCGAGATCAGTTTCAGCCCGGCGCCTTCATCGGGACCATCCTGACTACTAGCGGCATCCTCGACACCGTCAACGTCTATCACGGCGTTTCCGGCTGTCACGCGATGGCGCAGCATCTGCGCGGCGACCATGTGCCCAACGGCGGTTACGTGCCGGTGGTGGGAACGGGCTTTCTCGAAAACGACGCGATCATGGGAGGGGCGAAGAAGCTCGAACAGACTCTGAGATTGGTCGCGCAGGGGAAGCTCGCCGTGAAAGCGCCGCCCCAGTGCATCTGGATCTCCATGAGCGACTGCCCGGCCGTGGGCGGGGAGGATATCGAAGGGGTGGCGCGCGGCGTCATGGCCGAAACCGGCGTCAAGATCATCGCGGTGGAAAACGCCGGCTTCAAGGGCGGAGTCGCCAGAGGGACCGAGCTGGCTTTATGCAAAATTCTCGACGAGTTTGTGGAGCCTTACGACGGCGAGCGGGAAGGGGTCAACCTGATTGCGCCGTTTCTCATGGGCAGCGCCAACTGGCCGTTCGATATCGACCACATGGTCGAGATGCTCACGGCTGCCGGCGTCAAAGTGAATCTCGTCCTGTCGCGCAACTTGAACCTCGCCGACGTCAAGCGTTTTCCCAGAGCGGCGGCGAACGTGCTCCTCACCTACGAAGAGATGCCCGACTTTTTGGCCAGGAGCGACGCGCTGGGCGTTCCCACGTTGAGCGACGGCCTGGTTCTGCCCTATGGAATCGGCAACAGCGAAGAGTGGCTCCTCCGGCTCGCGGAGAAGTACGGCGACGGCAATAAGGCCCGCGCTTATCTCCTGCGGGAGATGGACGAGGTCAAAAAGGTCGTGGGCCGCAACTTCAACTTCAGTTGGATGGCGAGCTTTTTGAGCGACAAGTACGCCGCGGTTTGCGGCTACGCGCCCTTCGCCACGGCGCTCGCCCGCCATCTGTTTCACGACCTTAACATCAGGGTGAAGGTCGTGGGCCTGTGGAGCGAGACGGAGGCGGGAGTCCAACGGGCCACCGAGATCCTCTGTCCGCTGGGCGACTCACTCGACTTCACCGTCCTCGAGAACCCCACCTATTTCGAGTTGGGCGAGGCGGTAAAAAACGCCAACGTGGATTTCGTCATCGGCTCGATGCAGGACAAGCCGCTCTTCAGAGGCTACGGCATCCCGCATCTCAATCTCTGCGGCTTCTACTATTTCAACAACTACAACTTCATCCCCTGGCCGCTAGCCGGCGTCAAAGGCTCGCTCAGACTCTTCTCCGAGGTCTGCCGGGTGGTGGACGATGCTTTTTACGAAGGCGAAGCCTGGAAGAAGCTCAACTTTGTTCCGGGAAACGGAAGGACTTAAGAATGGAAAAGATCGGCATCATCGGCGGCGGACTGATGGGGACCGGGATCGCTTACGTGGTCGCCAGCCGAATCGACGCCGAGACGATCGTTGTCGACGTTGCCGAGGAAATCCTCCAGAAGAGCCGCGCGACCTGCGAAGGGCTGGCGCGCCGCGCGGTGGAGAAAGGCCAGGCGGCGGAAGCCGACGCCAAGAGCTGGCTTCAGCGCCTGCGCCACTCCACCAAGAAAGCCGATGTCCAGGGCGCGAGCTTCGTCATCGAGGCGGCGTCCGAGGATCTCGCGCTCAAGCGCGAGATCTTTTCCGAGTTGGACGAGATCTGCGGCGCAGAGGCGATTCTCGCGAGCAACACGACCGGCTTGCCGATCACGCAGATCGCCGCCGCCACGCGCCATCCCGAGCGGGTGATCGGCACGCACTTCTTCAACCCCGCGCCGGTGATGAAGCCGGTCGAGATCGTGCGCGGCTTCGCCACCAGTGCAGAGACCATCGAGAAGACCAAGCAGTTTTGCGCCCGCCTGGGCAAAGAGGGCGTGATGGTGGAGAAGGACTACCCGGGCTTCATCACCACGCGCGTTTACAACGGATATTTATCGGAGGCGCTGCGCTGCCTTGAAGAAGGCGTCGGCTCGGCCGCCGATATCGACAAGGCCTGCCGGCTCGCCTTCAACCATCCCATGGGTCCGTTTGAAACGTTGGATCTCGTCGGCCTCGACACCTGCCTCAAAGTCGCCGAATCGCTCCAGTCGGCTTACGGCGAGAGATTTCGCCCGGCGCCGCTGCTGCGCCAGATGGTGTCGGCGGGCCGTCTCGGCAGAAAGTCCGGCGCGGGATTCTACGACTATGCGAAAAAGGAGAAAGGCGCGTGATGGAACAGCCCAGTCGTCAACGCAATATCATTGTCTACGGCAAGGGTGGCATCGGAAAGACTTCAGTGGCAAGTAATCTCGGCGAAGCACTTGCCCACGAGCAAGGACGAAAGGTCATGCTCCTCGGCTGTTCGCCCAAGAGCAGCCTCATCGACCTCTACGACATTACGGGCGACGTGGTTCCTATCCTCGATCTCAAGCGCAAAGAGGGAGTCAACGCGCAAAACATCGGCAAGGCTGTCTGGAGAAGTCCCGAGGGAATTCTGCTCACCGAGACCGGCGGGCCGGAGCCCGGCATCGGCTGCGCCGGCGTCGGATTGCCCACGGCTTTCGGCGAGCTGAAAAAATACAAAAACCAGATCGAGGATTACGACAAGCTGGAATACAATATTTACGATCTCATCGGTGACGTGGTCTGCGGCGGATTCTCGACGCCGCTCCGCGGCGGCGGGCGCGAGGTGATCATCATCATCAGCGGCGAGTTGATGGCGATCTACGCCGGCAACAACATACTCCGCGCGGTCAACGCGGTGGGGGGCGACATCAAGGTCCTGGGCTACGTCGTGAACATGCGCGGCGTCCACCGCGAGAAGGAGATCGTCGAAGCCTTTGCCGAAAGGACCAAGGTACCCATTCTGGCCTTCATCAAGCGCGATCCCGCCGCTTTCAAAGAAGCCGAGCGGCGCGGCGGGCCGATCGTGCGCACGGTGCCCGATTCGGAGATCGCCGCGACGTTTCGTCAACTGGCGCAAAACGTGGAACAGGGCGCGCCGAAGACGCAGCCGACTCCGATCGACAGCTACGAAGACCTGTTCAAGATGTTCCTGAGCTTTCAGAGTCTCGAAGAGGAAGCGGGCAAAGAGGGCCGCGTTTCGTATCAGAGCAAAATCCCGGACAAGCCCGTGGAACGCACGAAGGCGATGAGAATTTCCGTCTACGGCACCGGCGGCATCGGAAAATCGACGGTGTCGGCGAACGTGAGCGCCGCGTTCGTGCTGATGGGGGAGAAAGTTTTCCAGGTCGGATGCGATCCCAAGCACGATTCCATCGCGAACCTGTGCGGTGGCTTGAAGCCGACCGTGTTGGACGAGATCCAGAAACGCGGCGGGGCGCGCGCCATGAACGCTGACATCCTCAAGCAACTGATTTTTCCCGGAGTCAACCACAACAGCCATCTCTACGGCACCGAGTGCGGCGGGCCGGTGCCCGGCAAGGGATGCGCCGGCAAAGGCGTCGATCTCGCGCTCAAGCTCTTCGAAGACCACGGCCTCATGGAAGAGTATCAATTCACTCTGATCCTCTACGACGTTCTCGGCGACACGGTCTGCGGCGGCTTCGCCCGGCCGTTGAAATACACCCCGCAGGCCTACATCGTCGCCAACGGCGAGGCGGCTTCTCTCACCCAGGCGATGAAGATCGCGCAGAGCATCCAGGCGGCGGGCCAGCGCGGCGTCGATTGCGGGATCGGCGGCGTCATCAACAACATGCGCGGCGTTCCCAACGAGGAGGCGATCGTGGCGGAGGCCTTCGGCGCCGTCGGAGTCCCTGTGATCCATAATATTCCCCGTTCCGAGTCGGTGCAGATCGCCGAGAATTTGCGCACCACGGTCGTCGAATCTTTTCCCGACTCGGAGCAGGCAAAACACTACTTCGAGCTGGCCAGGAAAATGCGCGAGAACACCGAGCGCCACTCGCTGACCCGCGACGTTCTTTCCAGTCGCGAGATCATGGCCATCGTGAACAAGCATACGTAGGGCGGAAGCGGGGCCGAAAAAAGATTCAAGAAGTTCAAAGGGTTCAAAAGGTTCAAGTGGTTCAAGGAGATCAACGGCTTGAACAACTGTTGAACGAGGAATTGGGATGGAGCCGGCAAAAAAACTCGCAGCTGACAGAAAAAATCTTTTCATCGGCGGCCGGTGGGTCGAGCCGAGCTCGGGCAACTATTTCGCCACCATCAACCCGGCGACGGAAGAGCCGATCGCCGAGGTGGCGGCGGCCGGCGAAGCCGAAGTGAACCGGGTGGTCGCGGCGGCGCGCCGGGGCTTCGACGTTTGGTCCGCGATGAAGCCGGCCGATCGCGGCAAGAAAATTTTCCGCATCGCCGACGTCCTGGAGCAGCGGGCCGAGGAGATCGCCCTGGTGGAAAGCCTCGACACGGGCAAGCCGCTCTCCTTCACGCGCACCCGGGACGTTCCGTTCGCGATCGATCTCCTGCGCTACTACGCCGGCTGGGCGAGCAAGATTTACGGCACGACGCTGCCGACCGACGGGAGCGCGCTCGCCTGCACGGTGAGAGAGCCCGTGGGCGTCGTGGCGATTATCACGCCGTGGAATTCGCCGCTGATCCTTTCGCTCATGAAAATCGCCCCCGCCCTGGCCGCGGGCAACGCGCTGATCCACAAGCCGGCCAGCTGGACGCCGCTCTCGGCGCTCAAGTTCGCGGAGTTTTGCGAGGCGGCCGAGCTGCCCGAAGGCGTCTACAACGTGATCACCGGTTCCGGCGAGACCGTCGGGAGCCGCTTGGTGGGCCATGCGGGAGTGGAGAAAGTCTCCTTCACCGGCGAGACCACGACCGGAGCGGCGATCATGGAAAAAGCCGCGGCGACGATCAAGCGCGTCTCCCTGGAGCTCGGCGGCAAATCTCCCCACATCGTTTTCGCCGACGCCGATCTCGATCAGGCCGCCAGCGCTGCGGCGAAAGGCTTTTGTCTCAACTCAGGGCAGATCTGCTGGGCCGGGTCGCGGTTGTTCATCGAAGAGAAAGTCCATGACGAGTTTCTGTCGAAGCTCACGGAAAGCGTCAAGCGAGAGTGGGTCGTGGGCGACCCGATGGATTCGAAGACGCGGCTCGGCCCGCTGATCTCTGCTTCCCATCTCGAGCGCGTCCTCGGCTACGTCGATGCGGGAAAAAAAGAGGGCGCAACGCTCGTCATGGGCGGCGACCGGCCGCCGATGAAGCGCGGCTACTATCTGAACCCGACGGTTTTCGATCGGGTGGAAAACTCCATGACGATCGCCCGCGAGGAGATCTTCGGCCCGGTGCTGGCGGTCATCCCGTTCAAAGATTTTTCCGAGGCGATCGACAAGGCCAACGACACTATTTTCGGCCTCGCCTCCGGCGTCTGGACGCGCGACATGAAGAAGGCATATCGAGCGGCGCGCGCGCTCAAGGCCGGCAGCGTCTGGGTCAACGCCTACGGCGCGCTCGACATCACGGCGCCGTTCGGCGGGTTCAAACAGAGCGGCTTCGGCCGCGAGTTCGGCCAGGAAGCGCTCGCGCTGTTTACCGAAACGAAAACAGTCTGGTTCCAAATGTAGTAAGAGCGGTTCGCAAACCGCCTCTACAGGCGATCACCGAGGGTTGCACATGGCAAAGAGCGAGAAGGTCGCAAAGAGCAACGGCAATGGGAAAACGCCGCGCTGGGGGATGGCGATCGATCTGAAGCGCTGCGTCGGCTGCCAGAGCTGCACGCTCGCCTGCAAAGCGGAGAACGGCACGCCGCCGGGAATTTTCTGGATGAGGGTGCTGTCGAAAGAGGAGGGGACTTATCCGCAGGCGCGGACAGTGTTCCTGCCGATTCGCTGCAACCACTGCGACGATCCGCCCTGCGTGCCGGTCTGCCCGACGGGCGCGAGCTACAAGCGGGAGCAGGACAACCTGGTGTTGATCAATCAGAACAAGTGCATCGGCTGCCGCGCCTGCATCGTCGCCTGTCCCTACCAGGTGCGCTTCGTCCCCGAAGATTCCAAAGGCTACTACGGCGAAAAGCTCACGCCCTACGAGGAGGAGCACTACCAGCGATGGCAGCCTCGGACGGTGCAGAAGTGCACCTTCTGCGCCCACCGGATCGATCAAGGGCTGGAGCCGGCTTGTGTGCAGACCTGTCCGACGCGGGCGCTCACTTGCGGCGACCTGAACGACCCGGAGAGCGAAATCTCCCGGCTCTTGCGGTCGCGAGTGAATTTCCCGCCGCGGCCAGAGCTGGGGACGCAGCCGTCGCTCTTTTACCTGACGTGAGCGCGTCCTTACAGAAAAATGAAAAATGCAAAATGAAAAATGGAAAATCGAAGAATGACGGATCTGAATTTTGACTTTTGCACTTTGCATTTTTCATTTTGCAATGTCCGAGGAGAGGCACGCTCCCGAGTCGGGCGCAGTGAGGGACTAAGATGACACAGAGTTTTGCTGTCGAGCTGAGGGGCCAGGAGGAGTGGGCCTGGCTCGTGGCGATCGATCTGTTTCTCGGCGGCCTGGGCGGAGGGCTGTTTCTGCTGTTCAAGATTTTCAGCCTCCCTCCGTTTGTCGGGCTTGTGGCTCTCGCCCTGGTGATTCTCGGAGCTTTGGTGCTGTTCGCCGAGCTGGGACAGCCGGCAAGGGCGTGGCGCGCGATCGCGCGGCCGCTGACTTCCTGGATCAGCCGCGGCGTCATCGCCGTCTCTCTCTTCATAGCGGCCGGCGCGCTCTCCGTCGCTCCTTCGCTCAGCGTCTTCTCGTTTCTCCCGTGGAGCGAGGCGACGACGGCCGGAACGCTCCTCGGCGCGGTCGCGGCCGTCGCCGCTTTTTTCGTCGCGCTCTATCCCGGTTTCGTCCTCTCCGCGTCGCCGTCGATTCCCTTTTGGAACAGTCCGCTGCTGCCGGTGCTCTTCCTGTTCTCTTCTTTTCTGGGCGCCGCAGGGATTGCGCTGCTGCTCTCGCCTCTGGGAATTCCGGGCAGCGCGATCCAGCCGATTATCTCCTTGGCCGCGCTGCTGATCGCCGCCAATCTCGGCCTGGTCGCCATTCACCTGACGACGCTCAGCCGCTCGGCGGTGGCGGGGAGAGAATCGGTGCGCCGTCTCAACCAGGGCGCTTTGGGCTGGACCTTCAAGCTCGGCGTCATCCTGGTCGGAATGCTTCTCCCGTTGTCGATCATCG
>JBGPTS010000094.1:0-13902 GCA_041490745.1 Binatia bacterium
ACCTCTTCATTGCGCCGCCCGATGGTCCAGGGAGAAAACGGCACGGTGATATTGACCATCGCCTGATAACGGTTCTTGGTCATTTCGGTCGGCATCCGCGAGTAGTCCCAGCCGAGCATGAAGTCGGGATACTTGCGATTTTTGTCCGCCAGCTCATACATTCTCTGCGCGCGCTCCATGCCTCGTTCGGCCTCGGCGAGCTCCGGTCGATGAGACATGGCCGTCTCCTGCAGGCGTTCCTGAGTCAATGAAGGATCGCGGATGTCGAGCTCTGGAGATATCTCGATCGGGCTTGGCGTCGCGCGGCTGAGCAGTGTGTTTAACCGCACCTCCGCTGCTTTCGCCTCCTGCTCCCCGGTGAGGAGTTGATTCATGATCTGGCTCTGCTCCAGAAGCGACTTGAAGATATCTTGCTGGGTCACCTTGCCGACCTGGTAGCGGGCCTCCGTTGCTTTCGCGATCGAGCGCATGATTTCCAATTGCTCGCGCAAGATCTCCACGCTCTTCCGCGTCATGAAGAGATCCGCGTACGTCGTCTTCACTTTCGATACGATCTCTCGCTCTTTGGCCCGAAGCTGCGCCTCGACCATGCCGGCCTCCTGCGCGGCGATTTTCTCCTTGAGGCCGAGCTTGCCGAAGAAGGGAAGCTTCTGACGAATGCCGATCGTGTTGCTGTCGGACTTGCCCAGGTCGACGGGATTCGCCAGCGGCACTCCCATGGCCTGAAGAACCAGCTCCGGGTCTTCGAGGTACGATGCCTGTTTCGTTCTTGATTGCATGACCCGGAACCGCTCTCTCAGCGTGGCGACTTCGGGATTTTTCTCCAAAGCCTCCTTGACCGCGTCGGAGAGGACTAAAGTTTTTGGCTTGCCCGACTCGTCGGCGGCAATAGCGGATGGCGTCTGCCAAAGCGCGAGACAGAAGAAAAATAGCGCGGCGATTTTCTGCATAAGCGTCCTCATGTCGAAGGCGCTTTGCGCCGGGTGTTCGGTGCCCGGGCGCAACGCGCCGAAGTTAAGTTCGGCCGATTCTTAGCCATAGAAATGTTCGTGCAGGACCCTGTCGATTTCTTTGGAATCGACGGATTTCCCCGCCTTGAGCTGCTCGATAATATTTTCCAGCTTCCTGTGATGGAGCGACAACCGGCCTTTCACACCGCCGGTCGCATTGCGGAGCTTCCATTCGCAGTCGCCGGCCAACTGCTCCAAGCGGGCTAACGATTGTGCGTCTCCGCCCTGCTGTTGCGGAATCGCCGAAGCGGCGAACAAAAGACCAAGGCCGATCGCTAGAGTGAGTGTCTTGACGTTCATAAGAATCCCCCTTCCTTCACCAATACTCAAGGGCGGTTTATAAAACTGCATCGGCTTGGTTAGCCGAAGCACTCGAACGCGCAAAAGGAAGAAAAAGAGGCTTAAATGCGGAAGACCGAGTAGGCGTAACGCAATGGGATTTTGAAGGCTCGGTGATAAGATGCGTTCAAGAAAAATACGGAATAAAAAATTTCTCCGCCTGCCAACGATTCGGTTTTGATCGGCGGCGACCAAAAGGAATGGTGCGCAGGACGGTCCACGCGAAAGTCCGGGGCTCGGATAGAAACCATCGAGTCGCGAACCGATGCGCAGATCTCTTCTTTAGCGTCGCTGCAAGGCTCTTGCTCTCCCATCTCGCTGGCGGCCGCATCGAAGAACAAGGGCGCCCGCATCCTCGCGGAGTCGGGACAGGCGAAAGCGATCGACTCGAGAACGAGGGCAAGGATGACGGCCGTTGCCGTTAAGAGCTGTTTCACGCGAATAAATATATCATGCATTCGCAACGCCATCAATAATTGTCTGCTTTTGTCCCGGCTCGTAGGCGCAAAGCGGATCGCTCTCCAGAGGATCGTGGTAGCGCGCGTACGCCCGCGCGCGGGAACCGCCGCAGATCTCTCGAAACTCGCATCGCCCGCACTTTCCTTTGTAGCTCCGGGTGAGACGGAGACTTCTGAAGAGATTGGAAGTGCGATAGAGATCGACGACGTCGGCGGAGCGGACGTTTCCTACCGGCAGCGGAAGAAATCCCGACGGAAAAACATCGCCGGTATGCGAGATGAACATGATGCCGTTGCCGTCGCGGACGCCGAAGCCCCGCCCGACGGGACTCTTCAGGATCGCGGCGAGCGCAAGTCCGTCCGCGCGCATTCGGGTCAGAGCAATGCGGCGGAAATGGGGCGCCTCGGTGGTTGCAACCGGGAACGGAGAGCTTTTGGAAATTTCGCAGATCCAGTGATGCAGCGACTCCGATTGCTCTGGCGTTGGCTCGCTCAGAGTCCGCCCTCTTCCGACCGCAATCAAATTAAAGAGCTTCCAGCGCATGAGCGGCAGCGAGCTCAGGAGCTGGTAAATCTCGGGAACGTCCGGCAGCGTCTCCGCGGTGAGGAGAGTGTTGACCTGCAAACGCAAACCGGCGCGCAGAGCGTCCCAAGCCGTATCAAGCGTGCGCTCAAAGCAGCCGGAAATTCCGCGAATCCTGTCGTGCCTTTCCGCGGTCGAGCCGTCGAGACTCAAGCTGATGCTCTCGACGCCGCTGTCTTTGAAACGCTGGAAAGCCTCGCGCGTGAGAGCGTTGGTGCTGCTGGGCGCGACGGACATGGTCAATCCGAGCCTGGCCCCGTAGGCGACAAGCGCGCATAGATCCGGGCGCTTGAGCGGATCGCCGCCGGTGAGAACCACGTGGCAGCCGCGTTCGCCGAAGCCGCGGATCTTCTCCAGCAAGGCCTCGGCCTCCGCGGTATCCAGTTCCCGCGCGTCGCGCTCCGCGATCGCCTCCGCCCGGCAATGGCGACAGGCAAGGCCGCAGGCTCGAGTGAGCTCCCAGTAAACGAGCAGCGGCGCGCGCGAGTGGACGAACCGATTCGCCGCGCACGCGCCCGATACGTCTTTCGGCGCTTCGAGCTCCATCATGATGCTACCGATCATTTTCCGGCGCCGCCGGCGGCGCAGCCATCTCCTGCCGGCATTGTTCCATCATCTTCGCCGTCTCCTCCGCGCTCATCCCGCGCATCATCATATCCATCATCGCGCGCATAGGCTCCATCGACCCCATCGCGCCCCCTTTGCCCATCATCTCCATCATCCGGGGCATCGAATGCTGCGGCGCCGCCGGCTTCGAGTCGTCCTGCGCCACGGCGACGGCGGCAAGAAAAATTCCCCCCAGCAAAGACGCGCCAAACATTTTTTTCATCGGCTTCTCTCCTTACATGCGGAATCGATCTTTTCCCGAGATTTCCGCGTTTAATAAAATCAGCAAGACGTATGCCACGGAGTCGAGAAAAATCCTCAACCGTTGATGGCCTCTGGCTTTGCGGCCGCGCCGCTTTCTTCCCAAATGCAATAAATTTTTTCGCTTTCTTTTCAGAACTAGGAAAAATCGAATACGCGCGCCGAAGATAAGCAAGCACTCGATACGCCTGTCGCCTTGGCCTGTCTTTTGCTCGCTTTTTAGGCGTTCCCGGAGTGCGTCAGCGACGCGCGCTCTGCTGGATCGGAAAAAAGGAGGTTGTCATGAACGCTGCATGGATCGCGATCGTTGCCATCCTCGCGCTGGCGACCGTTTACGTTTTGATTCCCGTCGCGTCCGACTCCTATCTTCGTTATCGCCGCAGGCGTGTCGTGACCTGTCCGGAGTCCGGCGCGTTGGTCGAAATTTGCCCCGACGCGCGCCGCGCCGCGTCCTCGTCTCTTTTCGGCAAACCGCGGCTTAAAGTGAAAACCTGTACGCGTTGGCCCGAGCGGAAGGGTTGCGACCAGAGTTGTCTCGCGGGTTTGTGATTCCAGAAATCGCGTTATGAAACCGCTCGCACCGCGCACGGAGGTTGCAGCCGCCACGGAAGAAAATCATCTGAACGCCGAGAAGCAGCGCGAGCTTTGCGCCGCGTGCCTCGACCAGCACGTGGAGACGGAAAGCGGCATCATGGAGGAATATCGCTCTCTCGCGGGACCCATCGAGAGCGGCCCGATAAGATTTCTCATCGATTTCATTCTCCACGACGAGGAGCGCCACCACGGCCTGATGCGCATGATGGCGAAGTACTTGCGGATAAAAAACCGGCGGAGGAACGCGATGCCGTGGGTCATCGACCCGCACGAGTTCGCACGCCACATGCGCAAGCTGCAGGAGCACGAGCGGGGAACGATCGCGGCCTGCCGCGACTTGAAGAGCCGCCTTCCCGCCGACGAGAGCGAATTCTTCAGCGCGCTTCTCGACGCGCTCATTCTCGACAGTGAAAAGCACGAGAGGCTGCTGCTGGCCGTGGAGCGAATCGTCCAACGAGGATAAGGCGCGCAGTTTTTGCGCACGGTCATAAACGCAGAAAAAATCCCAGATAAGGAGATACCGACCATGTTCAGGAGAAACCCCATTCAGTGGCCCGGCAATGCCAGAGTCGCGATCACAACGTGCATCGTGATGGAAAGCTGGCCCGACGAGCTTGGAACCGCGCGATCGCTCCAGTCCGAGTTTCGCAAAGGCATCCCCGCCGACGCCAAATTCAAGTGCGACATCGCCTCGATCACCGACCGGCAGTACGGCGAGCGCGTCGGCGTGTATCGGGTTCTGAACGTTCTGCGGCAAGAAGGCATCAAGGCCAGCTTCTTTGTCAACGGCCACACGGTGGAGACGTTTCCCGACGTGATGAAGCGGATCGTCGCAGAGGGGCACGAGCTTTGCTCGGAGAACTGGCGGCACGAGTATGTCTTCATGATGACTCCCGAAGAGCAGCGCGCGGACATCGCGCGGACCGTAGATACTTTCCAAAAAGTTCTCGGCTTTAAGCCGCAAGGCTTTATCATGCCGGGAGAACGGCCCACCGACGATACGCCAAAAATTCTGGTTGAGCTCGGCTACAAGTACTGGATGTGCTTCCTCCACGAAGATCTGCCGTACGTTCTCAAAGTGGACGGCGGAGAGCTGGTTCTCGCCTCCTACGGCATTTGGATGACGGACCATCGGACGGGGCAAGCGGACGCCGGCCGGACGCCGCGAGAGCTGTTGCAGATTTGGAAGGACAATTTCGACTGGATCTACGAGGAGGGCGAAACCCATCCGGGATTCATGAGCCTCGGGCTGCATCCGTTTTTGATCGGCAGGCCGTTCAGGACGACGATCCTCCGAGAGTTTTTGCGCTACGCGAAGGGCCATCCGGGCGTCTGGTTTCCTCGAGGCATCGATTTGGCGGAACACTGGCGGAAGAATTGCCATGACAACCTCGTCGAACGCTGGCCCAACTACGGAACCGGGTTGGCATACGAGAAGACCGAGATGAGAGGATCGACGAAAAAATAGAACTGAATGTCAAGATCGTGAAGACAGCTGTGATCAATCCTGCGGCGCTCGTCGCGCCCCGTGGGTATAACCACGGCTTCAAAGTCTCCGGGGACTTCAGCGTTATTTTTCTGGGCGGGCAGGTCGGCTGGGACCGGGAAGGACGTCTCGTCGGCCCGGGAAACGTCGTTCTCCAATTCGACAAGGCGCTGGAGAATCTTCTAGTCGTCGTTACGGAAGCCGGCGGCAAAGCGGAGAGCATCGTCAAGCTCAACATCTACGTCACGGACAAAGAATCGTATCTTGCCGGCGCCAAGGAACTCGGCCAGGTTTACCGTCGGCACATGGGGAAGCACTTTCCAGCTATGACGCTGGTCGAGGTCAAGAGCCTCTACGAGCCCGGGACGATCGTGGAGATAGAGGGCTTGGCGGTCGTATGAAAGGAGAGAGATTCGCGCTGAAGTTTTGAGTAATCCCGCCATGTCTTATTACAGAGATTTAAGAGAATACCTTGCCGCGCTGGAACAAATCGGCAAGCTCCGCCGCATCCGGAAAGAAATCGACAAGGATACGGAGCTTCACCCGATCGTGCGCTGGGTATTCCGCGGATTGCCGGAGCCGGAGCGCTTTGGATTCATGTTTGAAAACGTAAAGGGAATCCATGGGGAGCGCTACGACGGCAGCGTGGCCGCCGCGGTCATCGCCCCATGCTTGGAGACCTACGCGCTGGCTCTGAAATGCGCGCCCACGCGCGAGGCGATCTACGAGCGATGGAGCGAGGCTTATCGGCATCCGATTCCGACGCGCCTCGTTGCGACGGGTCCGGTCAAAGAAGAAGTTCACAAGGGAGACACCCTCCTCGCTCACGGCGGCTTGCGCGAGTTTCCGATACCGATGACGACCAACGGCTGGGAATCCCTCCCTCGGATGACGGCGTTGTGCGTGGTCTCGCGCGACCCTGACACCGGCGCCACGAATGTGGGAACGTATAACGGCGCCTTGCTCGGCCCCGACAAATTTTGTCTGCGAGTCTCGCCGCGCGGTGATCTTAGAGTTCACTGGCAAAAGTGCAAGGCGCGCGGAGTCCCGCTGCCGGTGGCTGCGGTCGTGGGTCCGGTCCCCGCGGTTGTGGCAACCAGCATCACCGAGATCCCTTACGGCATGAGTGAGTTGGAAGCGGCCGGCGCGCTGGTAGGGGAACCGATCGAAGTCGTCCGATGCGAGACCGCGGACATCGAAGTGCCCGCCAGCGCGGAGATCGTCATCGAAGGCGAGATTCCCACGGATTATCTCCTCCCCGACCCACCCAGCGGGGAGCACACGGGCTACACTTTCATCGGCCGGATGGTATTCGGTTTTCACGTCCGCTGCATCACGCACCGAAAAAAACCCATCTGGCACGATCTGGTCGATCAGTTTCCTCCGAGCGAATCGAGTGTCATGGGAAACCTCACCCGCGAGGCGCGGATGATGTCGTTCCTTCGCGACTCTTGCGGCATTCCGCAGGTGAAAGACGTAGCTTTCCATCACTGCGGCGGCTCCCGCAGGTTCTGCGTGATCCGAATGCACCAGATCGGCTCGACTCCCACTTCCAACCGCACCGTATGGCATGCGCTTCACTCCGCGCTAGCCGTTTCCGCGGAGTGGCCGAAAATCGTCATCGCGGTCGACCCGGATATCGATCCGTGGGATTTGGAATCGGTTTTTTGGTCGGTTTCTTTCCGCTATCAACCGCATCGCGATACGCAGATCATTGCCGGCCGCGGCGCCACGGCCGACCCATCCGCCGGTCCCAGGAGCCTGCCGCTCGATGAGCAGGAATTTCCCATGAGCCGCACCGGTCTCTCGGGAAACTCTTCGATCCTTATCGACGCCACGCGCAAATGGTCCTATACGCCCACCTCTTTGCCCAAGAAGGAATTTATGGAGCGCGGGCGGGCTCTCTGGGAAGAGCTTGGCCTGCCGAAATTGACGCCGATGGAGCCTTGGCACGGCGTCTCATGGGGCGAGTGGCCTGAAAAAAACGCGCGCCACGCCGCGATGGCGATGGCGGGCGAATTCGATAAAATTGCCGAGGAGTATCTGAAAGAGCAGAAAAAGATTTGAGGATTGGACGATGACCGGAAAAGCTAAAACCATTCCGGCATACCTGATTGCGGTCGCTCTCCTCGCCGGCGTCGCTCCCGCACAGCGCCCGAGCGAGGCGGCGGAGAGACTACGCATCGGCATTCCCGTGATGGCGATGAGCCAGTTGCCGATCCTTCTGGCGAAGGAGAAAAAGCTGTTCGAGGCGGAGGGCTTCGAGCCGGAGATCATCCAGATACGCACGGCGCTCGCGCTGCCGGCCCTGCTCGGCGCGGATCTCGATTTCACCACTTCGGCGGAAACCACGATCCGAGCTGCGGTCTCCGGCATGCCCCTCAAAGCAATCGGCTTTACCGGCATTCGCTCTTCCCTGGTTCTGGTTGTCCAGCCCGGAATCCAGAGCGTGGCGGCGCTCAAGGGCGGAAAGATCGCGGTCTCTTCCTTGCGCACGACCACCGATTTTGTCGCGCGCGACATCGTCCGTTACTACGGACTCAATCCCGACAAGGACATCGTCACGATGCCGCTGGGAAGCGAGGCCAACAAAATAGCGGCTCTCAACGGCAAAGCAGTGGACGCCGCGATCCTCACTCTCCCCGACGACTCTCTAGCGGAGGGGCTGGGATTTAAAAAGCTCGTCTTCGCCGGCGATATTATCGAAGGGCTACAATCCGGCCTCGCCTGCTCGGCAAAGAAAATCAATGAAAATCCCGCGCAAGTCGAGCGAATGGCCCGGGTTCTGGTGCGGAGTCTCGATCTCACGCGCAGCCGCCGCGGCGATGCCTTGGATTTCATCTCAAAGCAGTGGCGCTTGAGCCGGCAGGTGGCCGAAAGCAGCTACGACCTTATGGTCAGGACCTTCAGCCCCGATGGAGAAGCCCCCGAGAAGCTGATTCTGGATCTCATCGAGCAGGTGAGAAGCAGTCAGAAAATCGAGCGCAAGGTTTCTCTCTCGGATGTGGTTGATTTTTCCTACGTCCGCAAAGCGCGCCGGCTCAAATGACGGGGCGCCATGCCGCCTGAAATTGCCACGGGGCGTCGTCCGAAGGAGCGAGCTCTTCGACCTCGCCCACGACGCGGTCGCCATGACGCGGTCGCATTGATGCGCCATCTCATCTTCGCTACAGGGATAAGAAAATTGTTTTCAGCCGTTCCATTGTCATCAGCATCGCGGCGAGCGGGCGCGGTTGAGGGATATTCAGATCGAAACAGACATGTTGAACGCCGATCTCTCGGTATCCCGCAAGGGCGCGGCTAAAGTCCGCGATGTCACTCTTATTCTGTAAGTCGGACAACGCGTTCCAGCGCAGCGAGAGCGTTATGGCGTTTGGATCGCGCCCGGCTTTCTCGGCGGTTTGGCGCAATTTTCTTGCTCCTTCGGCCAAAGCGGCGGGCGTGAGGCGGCTCGTCGGATGCCAGCCGTCGCCAAGCTCGGCCGCCCGCCTGAGCGCACGTCCGCTGTTGCCGCCGATCCAGATCGGCGGTCCCTTCTCTTGCAGGGGCTTGGGCAAAAAGATCGACGGCGGCACGCGATAATATTTTCCCTCGAAACGCGATTCGTCCGCACTCCACAGCACCCTTAGCGCTCGGATGAATTCGTCGGTTCGCCCGTCCCGCTCCGCGATCGATAGATTCGCCGCGGTAAATTCATCCGCGCTCCAACCGCTGCCGACGCCGAGAATTAACCGGCCGTGCGACAGCAGATCCAAAGTCGCCGCGATTTTAGCGACCAATACCGGGCTCCGATAAGCGGCGACCAGAACGCTCGTGCCGAGACTCACACGGCGCGTATGCGCGGCGATAAAGCTGAGAACAGTGAGCGGCTCGTAGACGATTTGCATGACCGCGGGAAGCTCGCCCCGCGCGTTGCCCGGATATCTCGCCGTCGGTTCAAGCGGCCACAAAAGCCGATCGAGGACCCAGACCGAGTCAAATCCAAGCGCCTCGGCGCGCGCCGCGACTTCGATGACGGCTTCGCGACTCGCGCCGGGACCGATATGAGGAAGAGCTATGCCAAGCTTCATTTGATCTTTGGAGACGCGGGTTGGTTGAGCAAATGGCGTACCAGCGGCAAAATTTTTCCCCGATTCCTCGTCGGCGATTGTGCCATTCCTGGAGATAGGAAACCGGCGGGGTGTTTTCCTATGTTTGGAGCAGCGAGTCGATACACAAGCCCATAAGCTCAAATCTCGGCGCTGGTGGCGCGGCACATAATTTGCTGAATGAAACTACAAATGAACGCATCCATTCCGGAGCGATCCCCGATGCCCCGAAAAATTTTCACACAAGCGCCTGCATCGGATTTAAGTTTCTCACTGCTTGTGTCGTCCGAGCGGACCAAGTCAGGAGGTGATCTGTGAAAAGAATCCTCCGCATCGTCATTGTCTTGATCGCGCTGCTCGCAGGGCGCGACCACGCTCGGGCTCAATTGGAAAGCGATCCATGGTTCTTCACCACCCAGGAGATGGAAGTCGCCTATCGATATCAAGAGCGCTTTGGCGAGCGCATTCAGCAGCCTCTCGAAGCACGAGACTGCCTGCTGGGGAGAAAAGAATTTATCGCCAGCCGTAGGGGGATTGAGTTTGTGGCGCCGTGCCATTTCATCACCGAGACGATTCGGCACATCAAAGAGATGATTGAAACGGGAGCGGCGAGATATCTCTTTCCATTGGATGCAGACCATGCGCATTTGGCCGTTCCTTTGGGGCTATGGGAGAATAAATACAGGAAGTTGCCCTGGGAAAAACTGCTGCCGGGGCTGTTGGCGGAGCCGGCGCTGGCGGCTCTGTACCATACCGCCGAGCATTTGATCGTCGTCGATCCGAATATCAAGGAGGTGGATCCAAATATCAAAGCGTGGCGGGAAAAACGGAATGTCGTCGGTTACTACGATGGTCGGCCGATTAAGATTTTAGCCCCTGACCCCCGAGGTATAGGCGTCAGTGTCCCACCGCCCTATTATTCGGTTGGAGGATTTAGCTTCTTGGCCAGTCCCAAAGGCGAACTAAACATTTTTCTCCAGAAACGAGCTGTTACTTTCGACATCACTTTCGATATCGAACCTCTAGAAAACCAATCGTTGAGAGCGCAGATTCGCACGCTCAATGCCGGCCGCTAATTTCCTTTTCGTAGGAAAATAACGCAATCTTTTTCCCACGTTCGACAATTCCGGCTCAGAATCCGTCCAGACAACCCGGTGGAATTTTATTTTCTCCGTGGCATAAGAGTTGCTTTGTTAATACATTAACATTCCGTATCGACACATTGTTGCGAGGTGAAGATGAAGCTTCTGTTTCTGGTCCCTCCAATGAGCAACTGGAAGCGCTGGGGCGCAAGACACATCGCGTGCAACGCGCTTTACGCGCATCTGGCGGCGTATGTGCGCGCGCGCCAAGCGGCCGAAGTCGAGATTCTCGACTGCCGCGCGCTCGGCATCGGCGAAGCCGAGATGATCGACCGAATAAGAGAGACCGCGCCGGACGCGGTCTTTGTCGGCACGCGCGTGGTGACCGAAGGCGGGGCCGGCTCGGTCATGCGTTATTTGGAGGCGCTGGAAGTTGTGAAACGATCTTTTCCCGACTTGATCGCCATCGCCGGAGGCCTCGCGCTCTCGGCGATGCCCAAGGATATTCTCCTGTTCGCGCCTCAAGTCGATTACCTTCTCGTCGGCGAAGGCGACGTGACTCTGGTCGATCTGCTGGAAGAATTGCGGCGGGAAAAACCGCGCTTTGCGCACGTCCTCGGCCTGGCTTACCGGGACGGGGCTGAAGTCCGGCTGGCGCCGCCACGGCCGCTCCTCGCCGATTTGGATTCATTGCCGATGCCCGCCTACGACCTTTTCCCGATGGACAAGTACATCGGCTTTTCTCGCATCGACGGCTACAACGAGGCCGTGACGAGCCGCGGTTGCGAAGGCGCGTGCAGTTTCTGCTACGAATGGGGGTTGGTCGATTTCCGCCGGCGCCAGGACTTTTTCGTCCATCGGACCCGGAGCGGAAAATTGGTGGCGGAGGAAATGGAGCTGCTCAACAAAACATACGGCGTCAAGGCGCTGAACTTCATGGACGACGATTTTAATTCCGATCGGCAGAAGATGCTCGATCTGCTCGACGAGATCGAGCGGCGCAAGCTGGATATCCAGTGGTTTTTCATGGGCCGGGCGCGGAATCTAATCCGCGACGCCGATTTGATTCCCAGAATGCGCCGTGCCGGCTGCTACCAGACGCTTTTCGGCATCGAGGTCGGCAGCGACGAGGAACTCGTGAACCTCCACAAGAGCAAGGACCCTTACACGATCGGCGATTTGAAGGACTTGGTGCGGCTGCTCAGGCGGAACGACATTTCCACCGTCGGGACCTACATGAACGGCTTCTGGGAGGACGACGAGACCAAGATCAAAAATCGTTTCCGCGTGGTCGATGACATCGATCCTGACATCGGCGTTCTCATGCTGCTCACGCCGATGCCCGGCTCTCCCGTCTGGCGTCAGGCGTTGACCGGAGAGCGGCTCGAGAACGTGGAGCTAAAAAACTGGGACGCGATTCACACAGTCATGCCGACGCGGTATCTGTCGCGGCAAGAGCTGGGCGAAATCTGCGGCTGGGCCAACCGAGAATTCTTCGCCAAGCCGGCTCGCATCGAGCGGATTCAGAACGGCTACAGCTCGCCGTACGTGCGCGCGAAGTTCGAGACGTACAAATCGACGGCGGATCAGATCGACCAGTGACGCCGCAATCGATTTAACTCATTGAACGCCGGTAGGGGCGCCCGCGTGTGCGCTCTTCTGCGCGGGGCCGACACACAGGTCGGCCCCTACGCCACCTTCTTCACCGCTTTCTCCCACAGAACGCGGACGAATTTATTGTTGTGCGACCACTTGTAGGCGACTTTGCCGCCGCGCGCCTTCACCAGACATCGTCCCAATCGCTGGGCCAGGTTCTCCGTGGTCGTCGTCACTTTCCACGTCGAGCCCTTGGCCACCAGGTCCATGATTCTCTCCAGCGGATTGTTCGCGCGCGCCGTTTTCTCGGCATTGCGCAGTATATGCACGATCTCTTCTCGTTCTCCCTGCGACACGCCCGCAAGCAAGACTTCGCCCAACGGGTACTGATCGCCGATTTTTCGGCAAGCCGGACACAAGACGGTCCTGACGCCCTCGCGAAACTCGGCCCAGTCGCGGATATCCGGCGGCGGCGTGAGAGTCCAGCGCCGCCGATAGTAGATCGCGCCGCAGCCCCGGCAATGAAGCATGCCCTTGGGCGACGACCGTGGGATATACGTGTCGCGCTCGATGTGGCTTTTTTTATAGCCGGTCCTGTAAGGTTTCGTTGCTTGTGTCATAGGGTTCCTTCCTGCGCGATGTTGGGCTAGCCATCCCGCTCCACCATCATTGCCACGGCCTCGCCGCCGCCGATGCAAAGCGCGGCGACGCCGCGCTTCTTGTCGAGGCCGATGAGAGCGTGAATCAAGGTGGTCAAAATCCTCGCGCCGCTGGCGCCGATCGGGTGGCCCAAAGCCACCGCGCCGCCGCGCGCGTTTACTTTCTCAGGATCCAATTCCAGCATTCGGTTGATCGCGATGGACGACGCCGCGAACGCTTCGTTGATCTCGAAGAGATCGATGTCGCCCGGCACGTGGCCGGTCTTCTTGAGCAAAAGCGGTATCGCGTCGGCGGGCGCGATCGTGAACCATTCGGGCTCGCGCGCGGACGAGGCGTAGCCGACGATACGCGCGAGCGGCCGGAGACCGAGCGCTTTCGCTTTCTCCCGCGCCATCAGCACGACGGCCGCCGCGCCGTCGCTGATCGACGAGCTGTTCCCCGCCGTCACCGTCCCGTCGGGACGAAAAGCGGGCTTGAGCGTGCGCATCTTTTCCGCGTCGAATTTTTTGACTTCTTCGTCCTCCTCGACGATCGCGCCGGGGCCGTTTTTATTTTCGAGCGAGACGCGCGCGATCTCGCTGTTGAAGTCGCCGCGGAGCTGGGCCGCCCGCGCGCGTTGATAACTCGTCCGGGCAAACTCGTCCTGCTCGGCGCGAGAAATGCCGAAGCGCTCGGCGCATCTTTCGGCGGCGGCGCCCATGTGAAAATCGCCCGTCGGGTCCCACAGCCCGTCCCGGATCATACTGTCGATGAGCGTGGCATGCCCCATGCGGTAACCGCTGCGGGCTTTGTCCAAGAGATACGGCGCGTTGCTCATGCTCTCCATACCGCCGGCGACCACGATTTCCGCGTCGCCGAGGCGGATCATCTGAGCGCCGAGCATCACCGCCTTGAGGCCCGAGCCGCAGACTTTGTTGATCGTCGCGCAGGGAACGCTATAGGGCAATCCCGCTTTGAGGGCCGCCTGTCGCGCGGGCGCCTGCCCGACGCCGGCCGAGAGAACGTTGCCCATGACGACTTCTTCCACTTGGGCGCCGCTCACGCCCGCTCCACGGAAAGCCGCTTCGATGGCGATAGCGCCCAGCCGAACGGCCGAGAGCGCGGCAAGCGATCCGTTGAGACCTCCGATCGGCGTCCGG
>JBGPTS010000095.1:0-13758 GCA_041490745.1 Binatia bacterium
CAGGGCATCATGCCGACCCAACGCTCCGTTCTCATCGCGATCAGCCTCGTTCCCGCCGCGGCTATCGTCGGGCTGCTGTTCATTCCGCTCTGGGTCAGCGTTCGGGTCGAAGGCGAAGCCGGCGTTTCCTTCGGCCTCCGCGCCTACTACGCGCTTTTCTCCGATCCTTTTTCCTATCGCACGTTCCTCAACACGGCGGTTTTTTCCGGTGTCGCGGTGCTGACGGCGCTTTTCTTCGGCGTGCCTTCGGCCTGGATCGTCGAGCGCACGAACCTGCCGCACAAGGGCCTCTCGTTCACGCTGATGACGATGGGCCTTTTGATTCCCGGATTTTTAAGCGCGATGGGTTGGGTCTTTCTGCTCCATCCGCGAATCGGCTTGGTCAACGTCGCGCTGTCGAGCCTTCTCTCCGCGGACTGGGCGCGGATCAACATCGCGAGCCCGATGGGCATGGGCTTCGTCCAGGGCCTCGGCATCGCGCCGCTCGCGTTTATCATGGTCGCCGCAACTTTTCGCGCGACGAACCCCGAGCTGGAAGAGGCCGCCGCCGTCCACGGCATAGGCGTCGTTCGCGCGCTTTTCCGCGTCACGCTGCCGCTCGTCTTTCCCGGCATTCTTGCCGCCGGAATTTATATTCTCACTATCGGTCTCGCTGCCTTCGAGGTGCCGGCGGTGATCGGCTTGTCGAATCGCGTCTTCACCTTCAGCACTTTCCTCTACACGCAGGTCCATCCGCAGGAAGGCGCGCCGCGCTACGATCTCGCCGCCGCCTTCGGCGTCTTCGTCATGGCGATCGCCGCGCTGCTCGCCTGGCTCTACTTTCGCGTGCTGAGCCAGGGCCACCGCTTCGCGGTGGTTACGGGCCGCTCGTACCGCCCGCGGCAGGCGATGCTCACGCGCGGCGGCGTATGGCTCGCGTGGGGCTTTTTGGGATTTTACCTCGTAATCGGGCAATTGCTGCCGCTGCTGACGTTGTTGTGGAATTCGCTCTTGCGCTACTTTCAGCTTCCCTCGGCGGCGGCTTTCGCTAATCTCTCGCTCGTGAACTACCGCGGCCTGCCGTGGCCGTTTCTGCTCGACGGCCTGTGGAACACGGCGCTGCTCATGGTCGCGGTTTCGACGCTCGTGCTCGTCTTGAGTCTCGCGATCTCCTGGATCGTCGTGCGCTCACGCGCGCGCTGGAGATTTGCGCTCGACGCGGTCGCGTTTCTGCCGCACGCGGTGCCGGGCATCATCTTCGCGCTCAGCGCCGCTTACGTCGCGCTGTTTTTGCTGCGCGACGTCGTGCCGATTTACGGGACCGTTTTTCTTCTCATGGCCGTTTACGTTCTGGAGCGCACCAGCTTCGGCACGCGCATGCTGAACAACGCGCTGGCGCAAATTCATCCGGAGCTGGAAGAGGCCGGGCAGGTGATGGGCATCCCGCTCTTCCGCAGAATGGCGACGATCCTCGTCCCGCTGCTCGTGCCGACGCTGGTCAACGGCTGGCTCTGGATCGCGCTGCTGACTTATCGCGAGCTGACCATCGCGTCGCTGCTCGTCACACCGTCCAATGTCACTCTGCCGATGGTGATCTGGGGGCTGTGGCAGGCGGGATCGTTCGCCCGCGCAGCGGCGGCGGCGACGATCGGCCTCGTCTTCATGCTGCCGTTGATTTTTTGCTACTGGCTTTTTGGCCGGCGGCTTGCGCCCGGAGGCGCGCGGACATGATTCGAATTGCCAAGCTGAATAAATCGTTCACCGGCAAGAGCGGCGTGACGCCGGCGCTTCGCAATGTGGACCTGTCGATCGAGCCGGGAGAATTTTTTGTCCTGCTCGGCCCGAGCGGTTCGGGAAAAACCACGCTGCTCAGGTGCGTCGCCGGTCTGGAGCGGCCCGACTCGGGCGAGATCGTCCTCGGCGTGCGGGTCGCTTTTTCTTCGGAGCGGCGTCTTTTTATACCGGCGGAAGAGCGGGAGATCGGCATGGTCTTTCAGTCCTATGCGATCTGGCCGCATCTCACCGTCTTCGACAACGTCGCGCTGCCGCTCACGCAGGGCCGGAGAAAGTATCGGAAGTCCGAGGTCCGCGAGCGCGTCGGCGAGGCGCTCAGACTTGTCGAGATGGAAGATTACGCCGAGCGGCCCGCGCCGCTGCTCTCCGGCGGGCAACAGCAGCGCGTCGCGCTGGCGCGGGCGCTGGCGGTGAAACCGCAGCTATTATTGATGGACGAGCCGCTGAGCAATTTGGACGCGCGGCTGCGCGAAGAGGTGCGCGTGAAGATGAAAGCGCTCACGCGCGGCCTCGGCGTTACCGTCCTCTACGTCACGCACGATCAGGTCGAGGCGATGGTGCTGGCCGACCGCATCGCGGTGATGTCCGAAGGGCGCATTCTTCAGGCGGGCGCGCCGGGCGACCTGTACCGCGCGCCCGTGAATCCTCGCGTGGCGGAATTTTTCGGCGCGATCAACTGGCTCGACGGAGAAGCGATCGACGGCGGGCGCGTCAGGACGGAGATCGGGACCTTCGAGTTGGATGCGCACGTCCCCGAGAGCGGCCGCGTCGTCCTCGGCATCCGGCCCGAGGATGTCAGGATCGGCGCCGCCGCGACCCATGAGGCCAACGAGGCGAGCGGAGAAATCGTCAGCGCCGCTTTTCTCGGCGACCAGATCAGCTACGAAATCCGCGTCGTCGGCAAGCTCTTGCTTGCGCGGACGATGTCGGATAGGGATGCGCTTAAAGGCAAGGTCTTCGTTTCTTTTCCCCGGGCGAGAATAGGGCTGTTTCCCGAGACGGGCCCTGCGTCCCGGGACCGTTAGCGCGCCTGGAGAGTTGGGGGGCCTTTATGGAAACATCGACAAACGCCGCCGGAGTCGTGCAGCACCTGGATCATTTCGTCCTGCCCGTGATGCAACCGGAGCGCGCGGAAAAATTTTACGTCGATATCCTGGGCGGAAGAGTTCTCAAAAAAATGGCCGACCCTAGCGTTACGCGCATCTTCATCAAGATCGGAGAGAATCACGTCGGTCTCTTCTCGCAGAACAAGGCGACGATACCTGCGCCCGAGACATTGGACGCCTTTCCGCGCTACGGCTTCGTCGCACCGGCGAGCGATTTTGAAAAAATAGCGCTTAAAGTCCGGAGCGCCAGCACGCTCGTCAAGACGATCGAGAAGAAGGGGCTCGCGACGGGCTGCGGCGCGCACGAAGGAATTGCGTTTGCCGACTCCGAAGGCAACCTGGTCGAATTGTTTCGGGGCGAGAGCGACGCGCCGACCCGGCTGCACCATCTCCACTTTGATACGTTGAATTTGAAAGAGAGCATCCGGTATTACACGGATATCATGAAGTTGAGTCTGCTCGAGCGCGACAATGGTTTGGCGGTTATCGGCGTGCCGAGCCGCCAGAGCATCTTGCTGCACGAAGTGGTCGAGCTTTCGCCGGTGACGAAGACGGCTTACCGCGGCAGGCATTTCGCCTTTCACGTCAAGGACGCCGACTTTCACGCGATCGTCGCCCGGCTGCATCGCGCGGGGATCGACGAGCGCGACGACCACGGCGAGAGGGAAGGGCGCCGGCCCGAGCAGCTAGGTACCTATTTCAAAGAGCCGAGCGGCTTCCGCTTGCAGATCACCAACGAAGACTCGGCGACCTTCGCCGCGCATGCGTCAAGAAGGCAACAAGCCATAGGAAGACGGATGTAGGGGCGACCGGCGATCGCCCTTTTCAAAAAACAAAACAAGGAGACGCCATGCGTAAAATCCATTTCGTCGTCGCGGTCGCCGTCATGTTGGCCGCCGTCCGCTTCGCCGGCGCCCAGCAGCCGGCTAAAGTGTGGAAAATCGGCGTGCTGGTCTCGAGCTCCGCGGCGCTGGATGCGTCCCGGCAACAGGCCCTCCGCCAGGGGTTGCGCGAGCTCGGCTACGAAGAAGAAAAAAATATCGTCTTCGAGTATCGATACGCCGAGGGCAATGTCGCCCGGTTGCCTGAACTCGCCGCCGAGTTGGTGCGGGCCAAAGTCGATGTGATCGTCGCCGGCGGCACGAGCGTGGCGACCGCCGCGAAGCAGGCGACCAGCACGATTCCGATCGTGATCTCGGGCGCCGGCGGCCTCGCCCAGGCCGGCCTCGTGCAGAGCTTTTCCAATCCGGGCGGCAACGTGACCGGCGTGTCGAGAATTTCGCCGGACTTTTTCGGCAAGCGGGTGGCGTTTTTGAAAGAAGCCGTTCCCAAGGCGGCGCGCGTGGTCGCGCTGGGAAATCCGGAGACGCCCGGATACGACGCGCGGCTAAAAGACGTCGATTTGAGCGTGCGCGCGACGGGAATGACGTTTCAGTCCGTCTCGGCCCGCAACGCCAACGAGTTCGACGGCGCGTTCCGGGCGGCCTCACAGGCGCGCGCCGATGCTCTCTTCCTCATGCCCGACGCCTTGTTTCATAGTTACCCGTCGCGCGTCGTAGAGTCGGCGGCGAAGGCCAAGCTTCCCGCGAGCTACGATCGAACCGATTTCGTCGAAGCCGGAGGATTGATGAGCTTCGGTGTCAGCCTGGCCGATTTATCCCGCCAGTCGGCCTGGTACGTCGATCAGATCTTGAAAGGCAGCAAGCCCGCCGACCTGCCAATGGTCGAGCCGGTCAAGTCGCAGTTCGTCGTGAACGTGAAGGCGGCGCAGCAGATCGGCCTCACGATCCCGACGTCGGTGCTGAACAAGGCGGACAAAATCATCAAGTGAAGGACACAATGGAAAACAAAATCTTGCTCGGCTTTGTGCTGTTGGCGCTGGCGGTCGTATTCCACGCGCTGGCGGCGCGCTTCGACATGGTATCGGTCGCGGACGAAGAGGTCGCGGCCATCTATCGAATCGACCGTCTGACGGGCAGGTTGTGGGTTTGCGCCAACGGTCAGTGTCTTCAAGTGCAAGACATCGATCGCAAACCAAGCGGGCAGAGGGCGTGAAGGGTTTACGGTCCGAGACTCGTTCAGGTTTTTTCCGTGATGAAGCGGTAGATAAACGTTCCCAGTTTAACGTCGCGCGGCTTGCCGATGCTTTCGATCTTGATGAGGCGTCGTCCTTCCAGGCCCAGCTCGTTGGCTTTTCTGAGGAGCTTTAGAATTTGCTCGAACTCGAATCGCGGGCCGGCGCCGATGATCTCGACGACGATGCCTTCGCCCTCGACGATTTTTTTGTCCAGGTCACTCATGATTGCCCACCTCCGACAGGGTTCCAGCAGTCAATAGAGGCGCGACGGGTTTTTTGTGCGCGCAACGATCGAATTTTTTCGTTTCCCAAATTACTCCCATCGCGGGCAAAGTCAATCGAGAAAATTTCCCGTCACGGCCGCGCTTCGTGTATAATTCCAACGATTCCGACTTCAACCCATAAGAAGGGAGAACCGTCATGCGACCGTTGGATTTCAAGCGAATACTCTGTCCGGTCGATCTCTCGGCGTTTTCACTGGAGGCTCTCAAGCTCGCCGTCAAGGTCGCCGGGGCGAGCAACGCCACGCTCTTTTTGCTGCACGTCATCGACAACCCCTACGACGAATTCTACATGAGCTCGATCGCCAACGCAGACCCGGCGCTCTTCGAGGTTTACCAGAGAGAGCCGCTCAAACGCGCTCGTGTCGTCGAAGCCGCGGAAAGACATTCCGAGGTGCTGCTCAAGCAATTTTCTCAAGACTGCGTGCGCGCTATTCCCAAAGTAAGATACGTGATCGACAGCGGCGATCCGTTCGAGGCCATCATGAACGCCGCCGAGGCCAAGCGAGCGGATCTCGTCGTCCTTGCCACGCACGGCAGAACGGGCCTCAAGAGACTCATTATCGGTAATGTGGCCGAAAAGGTCGTGCGGCACGCGCCGTGTCCCGTGCTGATCGTCAAGCCGCGCGCCGTGAGACGGAAGCTGTCCACGAAGCCGGGATGAGGAATAAAAAGACGGTCGCAATCGGCATCGACGCCTGAGCGCGGCTTCGTCGCTCGCTCATGCTCTTGTCCTCGAATCCCGATAAGTATAGATTCGGTTTTTGTTTTCCGCTATATGAGAGGCGATTCGATCGCGAAATCTCTAACGACAACTGCAATAGGAGGAACTCAAAATGGCAGAAGCAGTCCCGCACATCGTAGCGCCGAACGATCCCACATTGACCTCGGAGACGGTGCAGTTTCCCGGGCCGGCGGGAAGCGTCAAGGCGTATCTCTCCCGCCCGAAGGACGGCAAAAATCTCGGCGCGGTGATCGTCATCCATGAAAATCGCGGTCTGGTGGATCACATCAAAGACGTCGCCAGGCGCTTTGCCAAAGACGGCTTCGCCGCGCTCGCGGTCGATCTGATGTCGCGCATCGGCGGCTCCGACCAGTTCAAAACGCCGGAAGAAGCGATCGAGGCGATCAAGAAGATCAACGGCAATATGGTCGTGGAAGACCTCACGAGCGCGCTCGCGTACTTAAAAACGCAGGGTTTCGTCAACGGGAAGGTCGGCGTGGTGGGCTACTGCTGGGGCGGCGGGCAGTCGCTCAATTTCGCCACCAAGTGTAAGGACTTGAACGCCGCCGTTGTCTATTATGGGCGCAATCCTGATCCTCTCGACCAGGTCCAGAATATTCCCTGCGCCGTGCTCGGCAACTACGGCGGCGACGATCCGAACATCATGCCCGGAGTCGAGCCGCTGAAAGCGGCGTTGGAAAAATTCGGCAAGAACTGCGATCTCAAGGTCTATCCGGGAGCGAAGCACGCGTTCAACAACAACACGAACGCCGAGCGCTACCATCCGGAAGCGGCAAAGGATGCATGGCAGAGAACGGCAAGTTTTTTTAAGAAAAATTTGGCGGCTTAGACGATGAGCGAGCGGCGGGTGGTGAGGCGTTAAGATTTTAACTTTTCAGCGTCTCACTGCTCGCTGCTCGTTTTCTTTTGCAGCTCCGGTCTCTCTCCGATAGCTTTCTGCGCCACTTCTGGCGTGATGAGGTAAGGGCCTTCGGTCACGTCGCGCCAGATCTGCTGGGTGAGCTCCACGTTGCCGCCCGAGAGGATGAAAGAGAGCGCGCCCGCGGTCAAGCCCCAAAAAACCGAGACGGCTTTCGCCGGAATGGCCACGGCATTTCCGGCCGTCATGGCGACGCCCATGCCGGCAGTTTCGATCGGATCGGCGGCTCGAAGCGGCAGCGGAGCGAGGAAGCCGATGGACACCAGCGCGACGAGAACGGCCGCAAACTTTTTGCAATAGCTCATAGCGTCACTCCTTGAGAGAGAAAAATTTTGCCTTGAGCGCGTCGGCGCCGTGCTTAGGATTCCAATAACGCCGCACGCCGAAATAGTAGCAGCAGGTTTCGTTGTCCATGTCGTTGTTGAAGGTGCGGAGCCGGCCGTCTTGAAATCGGATCCGCGCCAGGCAAGTTCCGCCGGGGACGGAAGAGGTCATGACCTCGACCACAACGCCGATGCCCCACTGGTGATAGGTGTTGTGCGAGACTTCGTCGCCGACGTTCAAGAACAATCTTTTACGTTCGCTCACGGCGCGCGCCCTTTTGGGGGACCATAGCAATCTTCGAGTTTCCGGTCAACGGGCGAGAAACTCCGTCACCACCTCCGCCAATCTTTCGGGGTTGTCATGATGGATCATGTGGCCGGCCTTTTCGATCTCAGCGAAGGAGCGGCGGGCGATCGCCGCCAGTCTTTCTTCCATGTCCGGCCGACGAGTCTGGCGGCTCTCGGTTCCGTGGACGAGCAGCACCGGACAGGCGATGCGGCGAAAAAACTCGACGGCCTGTCCGGAATAAAACGGCTGCGGCGCCGCCGTGCGGTGCAGCGGGTCGAACTTCCACACCCATTTGCCGCTGCTGTTTTTCTTAGCGGCCGAACGCGCCAGTTGCAGGGCGAGCTCGGGCTGCAAGCGCGGGTTGGTTCTTCTAAGCCGCTCTGCAGCGTTTTCCAAGGTCGGATACTCCACGATTTTTCGTCGGGAAAGGCCCTTCATGTCGGCGAGCCACCGTGCCATCCGCGGCGGCGCGTCGCCGAAGCTCATCGGCTGTGGGCCGATGCCTTCGACCAGAATCAGTTTGCGGATACGCTCCGGGTAAGTGCCGCTGTAAAGAAACGAGATGGTTCCGCCCATCGAGTGGCCCAATAGCGTCATCTTGGCGATCCCCAGCGATTCGACCACGCGGTCCAGGTCCCAAAGATAGTCGGCAAAGTGGTAATAGCCGCCGGCGCCGACCCAGCCGCTGTCGCCGTGGCCGCGGCAATCGGGAGCGATAATCCATTTCGGCGCGGCGGTTTTTTTTGTCAAAGCTCCCACAAACGGCGCCCAGCTTCCCGCGTGATCCAGAAAGCCGTGAATCAGAACCAGCGGCTCTCCTTGCGGCTCGCCCCATTCGAGATAGTGGATTTTCAGGCCGCGCGCGTCGATGCTGCGATCTCTGGGCGGCTTCATCCGGAAAGCTTTCTCAGCGGTATCTCGACAAAATCGTTCTCGGCCTCGATCCACGCGTACGCCGCGAGCCGTTTGACCGCGCGATAGTAGATCGAGATGACGATCTGGGCCGTCTCCGGAAACGTCGGCTCGCCGAAGGGCATGGCAAAAGCTTTGTCCTCGGCGGAAAAATAGGCCTCGTGGTCGGGATGGGAATGGTAAAACGCCTTGAGCTTTGCGCCCGCCGCCGCGGTCTCGTCGATGGTTCTTTCCAACTCCTTGGGGTCCATCGCGTAGGCGATGGTGGCCTCGCGCGGATAGGTTTCCGGGTCGAGCGCGTGAAGCTGATTTTGAATGTTTTTCAGCCGGCGAACTTCTTCGCGCCCGCCGCCATGATCCAGAATCACACCACAGCACTCTTCGGGAAAGGCGTCGGCCGCGTGGCGGGAAATTTCTCCCCACGCCGATTGGGTCAACGTTAGTTCCAGCGCGCGATTCATGGCAAGTGCATTCCCCGGCACCTGCTTATTAGCACAGGTTCGATGGTTTCGGGAATGCCGGCTTGGAGTTCGAAAGCGGGACTCGGGGCGGTCGGCTCAATCGGAACGGCGGGCGCCGCGCCGGTAATCTTGGTAGGTGGAGAGCACCTTAGTCGCATAATCCAGAGGCATGTCGCCGTCTTCAACCAGGCGAGTTTTGACTTCGGTCGGCCCGTGGTTGTAAGCCGTCAAAGCGAGCTTCCAATCGCGGAAATTCTGCCGCAGCGAGTGGAGGTAAAAAACGCCGAGCTTGATATTGACGACCGGATTTTCCAGGTCCGGGTGGTCATGGCTGATGTGTTTGTCGGCCTGGTAAACCGAGCGTCGCTGCTCGGCGATGGCCGGCGCGAGGAAAGGCCGGATCTGCATCAGGCCTTGAGCGCCGTAAGGGGAGATCGCGCTAATGCGAAAGCCGCTTTCCACCGCTATGACCGCCAAGACGAGAAAGGGATCGAGGGAATGGCGGCGGCTCTCCTGCAAGATGGTCTTGGATACGGTCCACACGGAATCGTCGCTTGCCTCGGCCATACCTTTCCGCACCACCGGGTAAATCCTCAGCAATTCCAGAGAGTCGGGCTTAGCGGCACGGTCCTCCCGCTCGATCCAGTGGACGCTTGCGGGCTTGACCAGCTGGGTCGGCGCAGCCAACACCACCAGGGCAAGTAGCGCCGCCTTGGAGGCGATCAGGCGCCGCTCAAACCTGGACAAAGAGGAAGTTTTGCGATCGAATTTCATGTTGAATAGGCCCCCGAGGCGGGGGTTGGATTATGTGGGATTGACAGAGCCAAACCTAGCATCCGGTGGCTTATTTGTCAACTCAATGGATCCATGGAAATACAATATATGGAGGACGGCTTACCGGCTGACGCTATTACCAGTGTCACTTATTCTTTTTCGCAGTCCGCTGTGACAAATAACTCATCCGGCCTGTTTGCCGAACAGGTGGCCCCACTTCTGGCGGATTTGCCGTTCGTATTCCGGGGTGAAGGTCAGGTGCTTGCCGAACTGCTCGATCCATTCCCAGGGCTTGCATGCGTTGATCAGGACTCGGCCACAAGTGAGGTCCCAGGAGTCGCGCTTCTGCGGGCTGATGATCGGATCGACCCGGGTGCTCTGCGTGCCGCGTACGATGTCGATTTGCTCTTCCGGGACGCACCGCGTGGTCATGGCCCAGAGCACGTCGTTCAAGTTTGACGGGTCAATGTCCTCGTCCACGACAACGTAATAGCGGTAGGCGCTGTTGGAGCCGCGCACGCCGACGGCCGTGAGCAGCGCCATTTTCGCGTGGCCGGCGAAGGCCTGCTTCAGCGAAATCACGATAAAAAGCCCGTTGGCGTGGGCCCAAACGCCGCGAATCCCCGGCAGCGCGCTCTTCTCCAGCGCATCCCAGACGGCGATTCCGGCGTGGGTGATCGTGCCGACGCTGATGTTGCGGTTGTTCTGGTGCGGCCCGGTGATGATCGGGTCGTTGCGGTGATAGACCGCCTTAATGTGAATCACCGGCTGGGGATGTGGCTCCTGGCTATAATAGCCGGGCCATTCCCGGTACGGCCCCTCGGTCCTGGAATCGACTTCGGGCGGCGGCACCTCGCCCTCAATGGCAATTTCCGCGCGCGTCGGGATCGGCAGGCCGGTCAGCTCGCCTTTGACGATGTCAATCGGATGACCCGCCAGTCCCCCCGCCACTTCCAGCTCAGATTTTCCCCACGGCGAGCTTCCGGTCGAGGCCTGGAACAGCTCGACCTGCTGGCCGTAACAGGCGACCACCGGGCAGGCCTTGCCCTTGGCCCAATATTTTTTAGCGATGATCATGCCGTGGTGATGCGGCTCGACGAAAAATCCCACGGTCTTTTCGTCGTGGATCATCTGCCGGTAGGTTCCCATGTTGACCCAACCCTCGTCCGGGTCGCGGTTAATGACGAGAGTCGTCGTGCCGATGTAGCGCCCGCCTTCGAGCATGCGCCACTTGGGCGTGGGAAACTTGAGAATGTTAACTTTATCGCCGCGGTCCTGGTTTTCCAAGATCGGTCCCGAGGCGACTTCGCGCGGCGGGATCGAGACGGTCTCTTTGCGTTTTTCTTTCATCGCGCGCGCGATCTCCAAATCGCTCAAGTCGGTCGGAATGCCCAAGGCCAGCGCTTGCTTCTTCGGGCTATTCTGGAGATTGGTAAGCGCGCGAAAGCCGGCTGGATAGCCCGGAATCTTGTCGAAGAGCAGCGTCGGGTTCTCGCCGCTCTCCTGCATCATCTGCGAAATCGCGCCGATCTCCAGGTCCCAGTTGGCGCCTTCGACGACGCGCAGCATGCCCAGTTTATCGAGCGCGGCGATGTAATCTCTTAGATCGGTGAATCCCATATACAAAAAATCCTTTCCTACGGCTTCCAGCCGCTCGCCTTGAGCTCGTCGTTCGCCTTGCGCACGAAGCTCAGGTCGAAAACGTCCGCGGTCTTGATCTCTCGTTGAACTTTCGTCGCCTTTTTCATGTCGTCGATCATCGATTGAAGAATTTTATCGTCGCTGAAACCTTCGCGGAGAATCAACTTGGCATCGATGTCATAAATTTTATTGGCCAGCTCGCGGTCGGCCAGCCTCAGAGCGTCCATCATGTATTTGATCGCCGGCTCCCGCTTGCCGAGAAAGAAAAGCATGCCTTTGAGGCCGGCGCGAATGAAGCCGGAGATCTTTTTGGGATTTTGTTTGATCTTTTCGTCCGACGTGGCGAATCCGCTTTGGACAAGGTTGGCGTAGTCGCCCGCGGACGCCAGCTTCGTGAAGCCTTCTTTCTGAGCCACGACACTCGTCGAGGTATTGAACAGCGACGCTTGAATCGCCTTTCCCCTAAGCGCCGGCAGGCGCACCTCGTCTCCGCCCATGACGACCAGATTGACGTCCTTGGCCGGATCCAGTCCGTTTTGCTTCAATATCTCTCTGGCGACCACGGCGAGCGAGCCTTCAGGAGACATGATAGCGACGTTCTGACCGCGGAGTTGCGCAATCGACTTGATATTCGGTTGGGCGATCAAGTCCCAGGAAGGCCTGTCCTGAAAGATCGTCAGGATTTTAACCGGCACGCCTCTCACCGCCGCCGCCAGGGCGCTGCCCGCGTTGGTGAAGAAGTCCACCTCTCCGGCCAGAACCGTTCTGATGGCGATCTCGCCGCGGATGCTGAGAAGCTGCACCTCCAATCCTTCCTCCCGCAAATAACCTTCTTTCTGCGCGATAGTGAGGCAGAAGACGGAGTTATTCATCGAAGGGTAGGCGGCGCGAATATTTTCCGCCGCGGGAACGGAGATCGGGGTGAATCCTAGAAAAGCGAAAAGAAAAACAGGCAGGCGTCTCATATTCAACGCTCCCTGTCGTGAAGACTAGTCGATGACGCCTTCCTTTACCAGCCTTTCATACTCCATCTGCGACAGGCCTAAAAGCTCGCGGAAAAAATATTCGTTATGCTCGCCGAGAAGCGGGTCGCGCTTCGACGGACCGGGTGGGGTTTGGTCGAGGAGAAACGGCGGGCGCTGGTAGTGCATGTTGCCGATCTCGGGATGCTTCAATTCGACCCACTGAGGCCGCTGCTTGAGCTGCGGGTCGTCATAGACATCGCACATCCGGTTGACGACGCCGGCTTTGACGCCGGCCTTCTGAAGTTTTTTCATCACGCCGGCGGGCGTCAAGCCGCGCGTCCACTCGCCGATTTTTCGATCGAGCTCGTCTTCGTTCGCCTTGCGCGCTTTGTGCGTGGCGAATTTTTTATCCGTGCTCCAGCGTGGATTCCCCATAGCGCGCCGGAGTTTTTTCCATTCGTCGTCCGAACTCACGCTGATCGCGCACCACCGGTCGTCGCCTTTGCATGGGTACGCGCCGTGCGGCGCCGCATCGGGATCGCGATTGGCGTTGCGCGCGGCGACCCTGCCGTTGATTTTATAATCCAGCAGGATCGGCGCGAGATACTGGAGGCCGGTTTCGTATTGCGCCGTATCGATGTGGTTGCCCTTGCCGGTGCGCTTGCGGTAATCGAGCGCGGCAAGGATCGCTACCGCGCCGTAAGCGACCGCGATATAGTCGATGTACGGGCCGTAGAGAATCTGTGGCGCGCCGTCCGGATAGCCCGTAAGATTGGTGAATCCGGCGAGCGAAGAAAGCTGCGAGCCGAATCCGGCGTGGTGCGCGTGCGGCCCGCTCTGGCCCAGGTTCGAGCTGGAGAGCATAATCAAATCCGGCTTCACCTGCCGCAACTCTTCGTAGGCCAATCCCAGGCGCGCCATAGTGCCGGGACTGAAATTTTCTATCACCACGTCGGCCCAGACGACGATTTTTTTCGCCAGAGCCGTCGCCACGGGCGCTTTTTTGAGATTGAGCGTGACGTCGAGCTTGTCGTTGTTGCAGAGCGCGAACAACCCCGACCGGTTGAGACCGTGAATGTTGTCTTTGTACGGCGGGTAATGCGTGCGAAAACCGTCGGGCCTGACTTTGGATTCGATGTGAACGACGGTCGCGCCGTGGTCGGCCAGATGTTTGCCGACGACCGGCCCGGCGGCGAAGGCGGCGAACTCGACAACTTTGATCCCTTCGAGCGCTTTCATACATGAACCGAGCTAAACGACACCGTCCTGTTTCAGCTTCTTCAATTCCGTTTTCGTCATCCCCAACTCGCCGCAGTAAACTTCTTCGTTATGTTCGCCGATGAGCGGCGCGCGGCGCCGGAGCACGCAGGCGCCGTTGGTGAACCTGGCGAACGCCCCCGGATACGTGATCGAGCATTTCAACTCCGGATGGTTGAGCTCCTGCCAGAAATCGCGCGCGGCGTGCTGCGGGTCTTCGAAGATTTCCTTCACG
>JBGPTS010000096.1:0-13603 GCA_041490745.1 Binatia bacterium
AACCGACGGGATGCTGCGGGCTGGCGCCGACGCCGCCGAGCAGCCGCGTGATGAAAAAATGATGGTAGCCTGACGCGAATCCGCTTCCGATGACCGAAAGCCCGAGCAAACAGTTGCCGACGCCGAGAATCACTCCCCTTCTCACGTGCGGCACGATGAAGCCGTAGAGCGCCTGAAAGATACTGCTCAGAGTGTTGTAAGTGGCGGCGATCGTGGCGATGGCCACCAGGCCGATCCCCAGCTCCTTCATCATGAGCGGGTAGACGACGCCGAGCATCGCCGACTGAAAATGGTTGATGAAATGAGCGCCGCAGACGATGCCGAAAATCGCTCGGCGCCCCAATGCGCTCTCTTTTGCGGTCGATGTTGCGTCGCTCATCGTTGTGGTCCCAAAGGCTCTAGCCGTTCTCCTTTTTATAACCGATCCTCTGAGGACTCAAATCGCAAAAGCCGGCTGCGAAATTCATCGGTCGCGGTCTCTGTCTCGAAACACGGCGGGCGTGGAGGCCGGCATCAACAAACTCACGGCGAGAGCGATCAGCATGACAAAAAAACCCGCCAGAAACGCCTGCCATATCGAGCCGCGTAAAATTCCGACGAGCGGACCCAACAGAGATTCCGGAATCAAAGCCCGCGTCGAAGGCTCCAGGAGATTTTGCGGATCGGCCAGCTTTTGGATTACGCCGGACGATAACCCCGCCGGCGATCCGGCGGACAACGCGACGAGCTCGCGCTGCATGCGGCTGAACAGCACGCTCCCCATCAGCGCGATGCCGAAAGCGCCGCCGAACATGCGCGCCAGCATCACGGCGGAGGTCGCGACTCCGAGCCGGCTGCGCGGCACGCCGTTTTGCGCCGCGACCATCGACGTGAGCGTGACGATTCCCATGCCGAGACCGATCACGGCGCCGATGGCCAGAACCAGCGCGACTCCGAGCCGCGCTTCTGCCCACACAAACACGCCGTATCCGAACGCCATGAGGAACATTCCCGCGACGCAAACCGTCCGGTAGCCAAGACGATTCATACCGGCGCCGGCGACGAAACTTCCAGCCGTCCAGCCGAGACTCACGAAAACGAGAACGATTCCCACGCGCGAGGCATCCGCGCCCAGAGCGCCCTGAACGTATAGCGGGAGATAGCCGATCACGCCGAACATCCCCATCGACGCGAGCCACGCGAGCGCGAGGCAAATTCGGAAAAGACGGCCGCGAAACAGCTCGAGCGGCAGGATCGGCTCCTCCGAGCGCCGCTCCACCCGGTAGAAAAGCGCGAACACGGCAATCGCCCCGACCGACAGAACGGCCAACGTCATGTTCGGGGCAAAAGAATTCTTCCGTCCTTCTTCCAGCGCGTAAAACAAAAGCAGCAACCCGACCAGCAGAGTCGTCAATCCTTTGAGATCGAGCCGCGGGCGACGCTCCGCCGCCGCCTCCTTCACGCCGAATCCGATCAGCGCCGCCGCCGCGAGACAGATCGGCAGATTGACGAAAAAAATCCAGCGCCAATTCCAGTATTGCGTGATGGCGGCGCCGGCCAGAGGTCCGAGAATCGACGCGATACCCCACAGGCCGCTCACCAGCGCCTGCATCTTCGCGCGCGCTTCAGGTGGAAATAAAAACCCGATCAGTATGAAAGAGAGCGCGTAGATCGCGCCGCCGCCGATGCCCTGGATCGAGCGAAAGACGATCAACTGCTCCATGCTCTGCGCCATTCCACACAAGGCCGAGCCGAGCGTGAACAGTCCGATGCCGATCAGGATGAGCCGGCGCCGGCCGTAGAGATCCGAAAGATTGCCGAACAGCGGCGTCGCGAGCGCGGACGCGAGCATGTAAACGGAGAAGACCCAACTGTACAGCTCCAGTCCGCCGAGCTTGGCGACGATGGTCGGCAAGGCGGCGCTCACGATCGTGGCGTCGACCGCGAATAGGAAGATCACCAGCATGACGCCGGAAACGGCGACGCCGCGTCCGCGCTCGGAAGATGGTTTCGATGATTTCGGCAAGAGAATCTTTTACGAATCAACGCAAGGCGGTGGAAGAAAAACGTCGTCGCGTGGGACGGACGAGATCGATCTGCCGGCTTAGTAAAGCCCTTTGATGAAACCGCTCTCGTCCAGCTCTTTGATAAAGCTCGGATCGATGATCGTCCTGGCGTCGATGTTTTTGGCTTTCGGATCGCGCGTCTCGGCGACAAAATCGAGGATCGTCTTGAATCCATCGACCGATGGATAAGGCGCCTTGAGAAAGGCCTTCGCAACATTCACGTCGTAAGTTTCCTCAAGCATGTCCGTTTCGGTCGTGCGCGTGTACTGACCGATGACCTTCAACGTCAGCTCCCGGTTCTTGAGCGATACGCTGATGCCCTCGACATAGGCCTTGAGAAATCGGCGCAGCGTTTCATGGTTCTCCTTCGACTTCACGTCATCCCTCATGGCGACGATGCCGTTGAAAGGAAAAGCGCCGCCGATCTTCGTCATATCCACCAACTCGCGAAATCCAAGCTTGCGCGCCTGAAGCGTCACGGGAGCGACCACGACGCCGGCCTGGATCGCGCCGACCTTCAGCAACGATAAAGTGTTGGGCAGATCGTTCGTCTGCACGATCCCGACATCGCGGTCGGCGACCAAACCTCTCGACTTCAAAGCATAGCGCGCGAAGAAATCTGTAATCGCGCCGAACCGGGTGACGCCGATCTTTTGCCCTTTGAGCTCCTCGATCTTGGTGATCGCAGGCAGGCTGTAGATGGAAGCGACCATCGTATCGATGGCGGAGGCGAGATACACGAGATCCGCTCCCGCGAGCCGCGCATCGACGACGGCGGTGCCGCCGACCTGCGCGATGGAAATTTCCTTACCGACCATCGCCTGCACAACGAGCGAGCTTCCCGCCAGCCGCTTGAGCGACACGTCGAGGCCGTATTTTTCGAACAGGCCCGCTTCCTTGGCCACCCACAACGCGGTCTCGGTCCCGGCGACCGAAGAGTACGCGACATTGATCGCCTGCTTGGTCTGCGCCGAAGCGCTCGCGGCGAACAATCCAAGCAGCAGCGAGATCGCAATGAGCATGGTCCGCATTTTGTTCCTCCTACGGCGACTCATAACAACCGCCACCATATTTAATTTCCGCAGCGTCCGTCAATCAAAATTTCCGCTAAAAGTCATATGCGCCGCTCAGGATGAACGCGCCCATGCGCTGTGCCGGCGAGCACAGCCCGACCGTCCCCGCCGCGGGCATCGTGCGATCGGATGGAGAACTCGACTTTCTCCCAACCTTATTTGCCGAATAATTTCTTGATCCCTTCTCCGGCGCCTTTGGCGGGTTCTCCGACGACGCCGGCGGCGCCCTCTTTGATGGAGCCGACCAACTTGCCGACGTCGGGCAACGATGCGGCCGCTTTGGCTGCCGCTTGTCCGATGGCGGCGAGCACCTGCTGCGCGACCTCAGCGGCAGTGGCGCCGCCGCTCTGCTTGCCGATATTGGTGAGATGGATGTCGGGCAGAGGAACGCTCAGGGTCTTTTCTCCGAGCGCGGTCGCGGTCACGCTCACGGTCACCTTTCCATTGCGGATGTAGAGATTCTCGATCACCAGCTTTTTGCCCGCTCCGCCGCCGTCACTTTTTTTCGCTTTGTCCTTCCCCGCTCCCGCGTAGGCATCGACGTTGCGCTTCAGCGCGTCGAAGTTGATTCCTCCGTTTGCTATCTCATAGGTAACCTCAGGAGCCGCGATCACGATCTCCTTGATGATCACCGTGTCTTTGGTGACGCTGCCGACGTCGATCTGGACGCTGATTTCGCCGAGGCCGAGCGCCTTTTCAGTCTTGAAGCCAGAAGGATTTTTCACCATCAGCCCGTGCAGAGCGCCTTTCCCGGAGGTAATCTCGATGTTCACATCCTTGAGCTTCACCTGCGTTTGAGTGACCGCGGTGCCGACCTTCTCAACCGCCGTCTTGACGATGGAGTTGAGCGAGGAAAAGAGAAAGTAGACGCCGATCACTAGGAGCACCAGGATCACGCCCCCGATATAAAAAAGCCAACGCTTCATAGGGCACCTCCTTAGTGGGTTAACTCGGTTTTCCGGAGTTCACGAAAACTACTCGCGTTTGCTCGATCGCGCCGCTCGCTTCGTTCGGCTATCGCGGCCGGGCGCCGACCTCAGCAGCGCCCGAACATCTTCCCAACCGTAACCTACCTCTACCAATGAAACGCCATCGACTGCAATCGCTTTCTCGGCTACGACCTTGCCGCCGAGCGCCGAGTAAAAACCGCGCGCCGGATTTTTTTCCAATACCCAGATTACCATCGAGTCGAAGCCGGCCTCGACAAGCCGCTCGGCGACGGCGTGGCACAAGCGGCGCCCGATGCCGCGGCGCTGAAAAGTTTCAAGCAGGTAAATCGCGTAAATCTCGGCGCGGTTCTTCGGATCGCCGACGCGCTCCGGCCCGCCCGACGCGAAGCCGACGATCGCATCCGTCGCATCGACGGCGACGTAAACGAATTCACGCCGCGCCGACTCGGTGAGAATATTTCGCCAGGTCCGCTCGCGCGCCTCACGCGAAAAACGGCCGAGATGCGCGTCGGGCAAAATACCCCGGTAGGTCGCACGCCAGCTATCGACGTGGACTTGTGCGATGGCGACCGCGTCGTTCACCTTCGCCTCCCGAATCCGTACAGTCGTTTGGTTTTGCTCGAAACTCCGGGTGCGATGCCAGCGGAAACAGTTGACCTCGCGCCCCGGACGAAATCCGGCGTCAACGGCCATAACGTCGATTTCCGCCGCCGTCTCCGGAAAGTCGTTACCGCGGATATGCCGACAAATACGCTCGATCTCCGCTCGCCCGAGCGCCGACCATTCCGCAGCGATCCAGGCGCAATAGCGGTCGAGATACACCGGCCGGTCTTCATCGTCCTCGCGCATCGTGTCGATCAGCAGCAAAATGCCGTTGGCGTTCAACCGGCGGCGCGCCAGCTGAAAAAAGTTGGCTTTGTCGGCGCCGTCCAAATGATGCAGTGAAAAACTGCAAAAGATAAGATCGAATCCGTCGCTGCCGCGTTTCAAGCCCTCCAGCAGATCGCCTTGCTGCAGCTCGACGGCGCAACCGAAAGGCGCGAGATTTTTCGCCGCGTGCGCCAAAGCGACTTCGGACAAATCGTATCCCGCGTAACAGTTGACGGTTCGGCCCGCCAGCGCCCGGCTGAAATGGCGCGCGCTGCCGCAACCCAAATCGAGAACGGCGAACGGGCGCTCGCCGTAGCGCTCAGCCAACACGCGCCCGACGTCCCGGTAGATCTCGTCGTGGAACATATAATTGTGGTCGAGCACGCGGTCATAATCCGACCACTCGTCGAAGAATTCATGCGCGGTCTGGCGAATCATGGGGGGCTCATAAGCGCGACGCGAGGCGAAATCGTTGCTGTGGGTCAGGCGCGCGACGGTGGGATGCATTCGACCGAAATGGCAGCGGGAGCGCGCAGCGTCTGGAGCACGACGCAGCTCCCGTCACGCCGAACGAAGCGCTCACGGCCGCTCGGGCAGCAGCACGATGCAATTAGGGTTCATTCCCATGTTCTTGAGCGTGTCCACGCTCGCAATCGGCTCGCCCTTGGCCACGTCGATGACGGTGATGGAGCCGTCGGAAAGGCCCGGCAAGTTGAGCAGACTGTTCTGCACGAACAGATAGCGCTCGTCGGGCGAGAAGACGAGATGATGCGCGCCGGCTGCCGCGGGAATCGCTTTGAGAAATTTGGGTTGCCGCGGTTCGCTCACGTCGAATACGTTGACGTGTCCCGGCTTCGCGGTCGTCACGTAAACGCGGTCCCGCTTCTTGTTGTGCTCCATCTCCAACGCGACGCCGTGCCCGCGCGCGCCAAAGTCGTCCACTTGATCGAAGGCAAAAGTCTTCGTCGCCGGATTCCAAACCGCGGTCCACAGCGTCGCGCCGAACATATTGGTGATGTAAGCTACCGGCGGCTCGGTGCCCGGCATGAACATCACTTCCACCGGCGCTTCGCCCGCCGGCGACGGCTTGCGCGATACTTTGTGGGTCGAAAGAACCTTACCGCTGCTCGCCTCGAGCACGGTCACCGTCTCGCCGGGATCGCCGAGATCGGCCGGCCGCACGGTGCTCGTGATCATCGCCCGGTCGATGCCGTTGTGAACGCTGATGCCGTGCGGATGCTTGATGAAGATTTCCCCGCCGGGCGACGTGATCGTCTTCGCCGGCTTGTCGGTCGCCGCGTCTCCCATAACGACGTTGCTCGAACCCATGCAGGTGAGATACCACGTCCGGCCGTCTTCGGAGAAAACCAGGTCCTCCAGAACCTGGCAGTCGGGCACGGCCACGGTCTTCAGCCGGTACGGGAAACGAGTCATGTCCATCACGTGAAGTATGCTCTTGCCGAGCGCGGTGATATACGCCTTGCTCTTGTCGCGGTTGAAATAGATGTGGTGCGCCACGAGATCCGGCGGCAGCGGAATATCCATGAGCATCTTGCCGAAAGTCGGCGACTCAGGATCGACGTCGATCACCGCCAGTCCTTCTCGTCTCGCGATCTGCTCCGGCTTGGTTTCGTAATTGAGCAGCGCGAGGATCTCGGCGCGAGCTTCAGAGGTCAAGAGCATCAGCATTGCTAAGATAGAGAAAAAGAGTTTCATTGGCGCTCTCCTTTCGTAATTCTTAATGACGAGGACCGTGGCTTCATTCAGACGACAACCCTATACCAAACACGGAAATCAGTGAAGCGAAAATGAGCGGAAGCGAGAACGACGCGATTCTATGGAGAGGAATCTGAAGAAAGCGCCGCAGAGATATCGCGTCACTTCGCCGCGGCGCCGGCTTTGGCCTCGAGCTCCTGGATTCGGAAGGCAATCTCGCTCGCGCGCTCCGAGTCGGGGTTTTCGGTCAAAAACTTTCGGTAGGATGCCGCCGCCTCTTTCAAATTTCCCGCCAAGCGATTTGAGCGCGCCCTGCCGAGCGTCGCGTCGGCCGTCAGCGGCCCGACAATTTTTTCCGCTTCGCCGAAGCTCGCGGCGGCTTCTGCGAATTGCCCGCGCTCTTCCTGCAAGTAGCCAAGCGACGTGTACGCCCCCTGCCGGACCACCGGTTCTTTTGATTCCTTCGACAAGAGCCGCTGCAACGTCTCGATCGCCCGGTTCGTGTCCTGAAGCGAAGCCTGCGCGTTCGCGCTGTAGAGCATGCCGAGCCGGCTGTAGAACGACGAACGATAAATTTCCAGGCGGTTCAACGCCTCCAGCGCTTCCCGATATCTTCCGGTATGGTAGAGATCGACGGCGCGCGCGTATTCTTCGGAAGCAATGCGATTTTGCCGGCTGCGATAAAAATCCCACCCGACCAGGAGCGCGAGAACGGCGAGAGAAGCGGCGATCCCGGCGATCAGCGCCGCCCGGTGGGCCGCGGAAAGCGAAAGAAACCGCCGGACCATCGTCACGAACCGATCGGGCCGGCGGATGTCCTTGCGCGTGATTCTTCTGGCGGCGGTACGCATTCAGAGTGGAGCGAAATAATGTTAATCGAGGGGCGGCCGAAGCCGGAGCGGGCGGCCGTCACATTTTATATTTGAAGTCTTCGGGAGTCATCTTTTCCAGGATCTCGCCCCATTTTTCTTTCGACACGTTGGAGACGTTGGCCACGTCCGGTTCTTTGCCTTCCTCGTTTTGCTGGAGGATACTGGAAGCTTCGAGAACGGCCTTGGCGACGTAAATCGGAGTTTTCATGCGCAGCGCGAGCGCTATGGCGTCGCTCGGCCGCGAATCGATCGCCAACTCGCGGCCGGCGATCTTGAGATAGATGAGCGCGTAATAAGTATTTTCTCTAAGCTCGGTGATTTCCACGCAGTCGATCGCGCCGCCCATCTCGGTCAAAATATTTTTGAGCAGGTCGTGCGTCATGGGACGAGCCATCTTGATGCCCTCGATCTCGGTCGCCATGGCGGTCGCCTCGGAAAGACCGATCCAGATGGGAAGGTTGAGCTTGTTATCGGTGTCCTTGAGAATCACGATCGGGGTCTTCGTCACCGGATCGAGGGTGAGGCCGCCCACGGCCATCTGTATCGAGTCGTCCCGCTTTGACATCGTGCTACCCCCCTTGACTACTCGGCCCTGATGAGATCTCCCAGCAACGAGTTGGCGCCGGCCGCCGCAATTCGCACCGTGGCCATTCTGCCGGCAAGATTTTCCGGTCCTTCGAAATTCACGATCCGGTTGGTTCTCGTCCGTCCCATCATCTGTCCGCGGCCGAATTTCGCCGCGCCTTCAACCAAGACTTCCTCCACGCGTCCCACTCGCTCCTGATTCTTGCGCCGCGAAATCTCACGCTGGAGTCTGAGCACTTCGTCGAGGCGCGCCTTCTTCACGTTCTCCGCAACGTCGTCCGCGTACGTTTTTTTCGCCGCCGTATGCGGGCGCGGCGAATAACTGAACGCGTAGAGGTCATCATAGCTTACCTCTTGGAGGATTTCTAGAGTGCTCGCGAATTCCCGCTCGGTTTCACCGGGAAAACCGACGATAATGTCGGTGCTGAGCGCAACGCCGGGACGCCGGCCGCGCAGGCGACCGATGCGATCCAAATATTCGTCGCGCGTGTAACCCCGGCGCATTCTTTGGAGCACCGTGTCCGAGCCCGACTGTACGGGCAAGTGAAGGTGTTCGCACAATTTGTCGAGACGGGCGTAGGCCTCGATAAGCTCCGGCGACAGATCCTCGGGATGAGAGGTGGTGAAGCGAATCCGCTCGAGTCCTTCGATGCGGTTGATCCGTTCCAACAATTCCGGAAACGACGATTCGCCGGCCACGGCCTTGCCGTAGGAGTTTACGTTCTGACCGAGCAGCATCACTTCCTTGACGCCCTCGGCGGCGAGCGCCTCGACCTCGCGGACGATCGCCCCGCTCGGCCGGCTGATCTCCCGGCCGCGCACGTAGGGAACGACGCAAAAACTGCAAACCTTGTTGCAGCCCTGCATGATCGTCACGTACGCTTGCGCGCCGTGAATCGTCGGCCGCGCTTGCGCATCTTCCATGTAGGCGGGATCGCGGTAAAAGGCGAGCTCGACCGGGCGATCGCCGAGCGATTCCGCCTGCCGAACCATCGCGCCGAGCTTGTGAATATTCTGCGTGCCGAAGACAAGATCGAGATACGGCACGCGGCTCAGCAGCGTTTCGCCTTCCTGCTGTGCCACGCAGCCGCCGACGCCGATGATAAGGCCGGGATTTTTTTCCTTGAGCTCGCGCCAGCGGCCGAGCGCGCTGTAAACCTTTTGCTCGGCCTTGTCGCGCACGCTGCACGTGTTGAGGAGAATGAGATCGGCCTCCGCCGGGCTCTCGGTCGGCGCGTAACCTTCCCGGCCCATGAGCCGCGCGATCCGCTCCGAATCGTACTCGTTCATCTGGCAGCCGTAGGTCTGGAGATAAAGCCGCTTCATGCCGCGATCCTATCGATGATTTTGTAAAGCTGCTCGATGTTGCGGCACTCCTCGGCCACGGAGCAGTGCGGCGCGTACCGCGGCATCTCGCTGTCGCCGTAGCCCCACGTCATGCGGCTTTCCGGGTTGAGCCAGATGAGCCGCTTCGCCTTCCGCCGAATTTCTTTCAAGACCCAGTCGTTGGCGCGGTTATAATTGTTCCGGCCGTCGCCGATAATCACGAACGTCGTTTTCGGCGTTACGGCCGTCCAGTGGTTGCGGTAAAACGCCTCGAAGGCGCGGCCGAAATTCGAGTGCCCGTAAACGTCGATCACGTCGCCGCGGAGCGCCCGTTCGACCGCGCTCTGAATCTCGTTCTCCTCGAACAGGCGCGTTACCTCGCCGACGTCGCTGACGAAGACGAAGCTCCTCACCTTGCTATAAAGGTCCTGGATCGAGTAGACGAATTGCAGCATGAAGCGCGACGCGTTCAACACCGAGTCGGAGATGTCGCAGAGGACGACGATTTCGGGCTTTTCCTTTTTTCTTCGATCGAGCTGGATGCGAAACGGCACGCCGCCGTACTGGAGATTTTTGCGGAACGTGGCGCTCACGTCGAGCCGCCCGCGTCTCGCGCGCCGGCGCCGCATGGAAAGCAGGTTCTTGAAGCGGCGCGCAAGCCGGACGACCACCTCGTTCATCTCCCGGATGTCTTCTTCGGTGTAGTGCGCGAAGCTCTTCTGCGACAGGACATCGCGCCGCTCGCCTTTCGAGCGGGCCGGGTCTTTTTTTTGCGTCTCCCGGCGCACGAGCTCGCGGACGAGCTGCAAAAGATTCCGGAAGCGATGCTCCGCGTATCGCGCCAGCCGCTCGATCGTCTCTCGATCGGCGCCGGCGCGTCCGAGCGCCGCCTTCAAATTCTCGATCTCGATACGAATGCCGTCCAGGCCGACGCGGTCGCCGATGCCTTGCGCGAACAGCAAGGCGCGGAGCGCCTCGGCGTTCGCACCCTGCTCGGCTTCGGCAGCCTCGCGCAGCAGCCGCTCGACCTCGCCCATGTCGCCGGCAAGCAGCGCGCGGGTCAACGGCGAAATCTCTCCGTCGAGCGCGTTGAGAAATTCCTGCATTTGATCGAGCAATGCCTGGAACTGATCCGGCGTGAGTCCGAGCTGCTCCATGAGCTTCTCATCCAGCGCGCGGGCGGTTCCGCCGAGGCCGAGAAAATAAACGTCGAACAGCTCGTCGAAGGTCGCGTGGTCGCCGGAGCGTTTGATCAGCGCGGCGCGGAGCGCGCTCTTGAACTCGGCTTGATCGCCGACTCCGATCAGTTCCAGGGCGCAGGCCGCGTCCATGTTCTCGGGCAGAGAGACGCGCACGCCGTTGCGGCGCAGCAACTCGGAAAACTCGATGATTCGATCCAGCATGGAAAAACTCGCGGGGATCAGTGCAGCAGGTCTTTGTCGCTCTCGGCCGCCGGTGTCGCCGCGCGCGCCTTGCGCACGGCCAGGTATTCCTTGAGCTCCTGCTGCGCCTTGCGGATGTCGGCTTCGTATTTCATCACGGTCGAGAGCGTCTCGGCGACCAGGCGGTCGTCGAGGTTTTTTATATTCAGCAGCGTCAGCGCTTTCACCCAGTCGAGCGCCTCGCTGATGCTGGGGCGCTTCTTGAGATCGAGCTTGCGCAGCCGGTGCAGCAATTGGACCACGTCGGACGCGAGCTTCTCGTCGGCGCCGGGGACTTTCAGCCGGATGATCTCCAGCTCCCTCTCGGCGTCGGGAAAATCGAGGTAGAGATGCAGGCAGCGGCGCTTGATCGCGTCGGACATCTCGCGGCTGTTATTGCTCGTGAGCACGACGAGCGGCAGGTGCTTGGCCTTGAGCGTGCCGAGCTCCGGCACGCTCACCTGAAAATCGCTCAGGACTTCGAGTAGAAACGCCTCGAACTCGGTGTCCGATTTATCGACTTCGTCGATCAAAAGAACCGTCGGCTCGGGCGCCAGCAGAGCGCGCAGCAACGGGCGCGGCAGCAAAAACCTGTCGGAGAAAAATACGTCGTCTTCCTGAGCGATCCGCTCGACCGCCTGTTGCAGGTTTTTCGAGTCCGCGACGACTTCGCCGATTTTATCTTTCAGAATTTGCGTGTAGAGAAGCTGCTTGGCGTATTCCCATTCGTAAAGCGCCTTGGCCTCGTCCAGCCCTTCGTAACATTGCAGGCGGATAAGCTCCAGCTTCAGCGCGCCGGCGATAACTTTCCCGAGCTCGGTCTTTCCGACGCCCGCGGGACCCTCGACGAGAATCGGCTTGCGCATCGCGCAGGCGAGATAGACCACCGTGGCCACGTCGCGGTTGCAGATGTATTGCTCTCCCGCCAATCGAGTTACAACGTCGTCCACCGACTGAAACATCAGGCCTCCGATACGCCATCGAAGCTAGCATAAAAATTTCGCCTGAACAATGTAGCGGCGCGGCGCGGTGCGAAGCCCGGCGTTGCACCCAACGCGGCGATTCTGTAAACGATAAGCATGTGCACGTTGGCGCTCTATCTCCGGCAGTTTGAAGATTTCCCGCTCGTCATCGCGGCGAATCGCGACGAGCATTTTTCCCGCCCGTCGGCGGCGCCGCGCATCATCTCAGACGACCCGGTGATCCTCGCCGGCAAAGATCTCGTTGCCGGCGGAACCTGGCTTGGAGTCAACGCGCACGGCCTCTCCGCCGGGATCGTCAACCGCAGTGCGAAACCCGGGAGAAGCATCGCCGCGCCGAGATCGCGCGGCCTACTCTGCTTGGACATGCTGAAAGAAAAGAACGCCGCGCAAGCGGAGGAGTTGTTGCGGCGCCAAGACCCGTCACAGTACCAACCGTTTGTTCTCCTGGTCGCTGATGCGGGCGCGGCTTTCGCCGGCTTTAATTCGGAGAGCGAGGTTCGCACGGTGGCTCTCGACGCTGGAATTCATGTCTTCGGCAACCGGTCGTTTTCCGGCGACGATCGCGGCAAGCTGAAGCACGCGCATGACCTCTTCTCGACTGCGGGCGAAGCTTTGCGAGCTCAACTTCAAGGATCGATGGCAAATTTGGACACCGCCGTTTCCGTTCTGCGGAAAGCTTTGAGCGATCACGCGCCGGCGAATCATTCACACGAACCGAAGGATGCGATCTGCGTCCACGGTAATTCCGATTACGGCACGGTCTCGTCTAGTATTATCTTTCAATCCCGTGGCGGGAAGCGATTCCATTTTTACCACGCTGCCGGAGCGCCGTGCCGCGCGGCGTTTGAGGCCGTAGAGCCGCTCCAACTTTTATGACTGTGACACGCGAGCCCAGAAGCGCGGCCACCGTGATCCTCCTCCGGGGCGGGGATGACGGCGGCATCGAAGTGTTTTTGACGCGTCGTCCCGAAGGAATGGATTTTCTCGGCGGCGCCTATGTCTTTCCCGGCGGCACGGTGAGCAAGGAGGACTGCTCGGAGCGTATGCTGACGCGCTCGCGCGGGCTTTCCGCGAGCGCGGCGAGAAATCTGCTCGGCGCACACCTGAAGCCGGATCTCGCTCTCGGCCACTGGGTCGCCGGCATGCGCGAGCTGTTCGAGGAAACGGGAGTTTTGCTCTGCGTTGCCGACGACGGCCGCTCGCCGGGCGTGAGCGAAGAGAAACGGCGAAGCGTGGCTCAGAGACGAATCTCTTTTCGCGAGATGTTGGAATCTGAAAATCTTTTCTGCGACGCGAGTCGTCTTTGCTATTTTTCCCACTGGATTACGCCGGAGGAATTCGCCATGCGCTTCGACACGAGATTCTTCATTGCCGTTCTTCCGGCCGGCCAAGTTCCGCTCGAACGCTCCGAAGAGGTCGCCGACAGTTTATGGATCACTCCCGTACGCGCCATGCAGCGATGCGCGCGGGGCGATTTGCCGATGATTTTTCCGACTTACGCCTCGCTCAGAACACTGGCGGATTTCGACTCCGTCGAGAGTCTTCTAACTGAATATCAAAGAGACGCGCTCTGAAAACATCCGCAAGACATCACATAACGCGACTGTAGCGTCGTTCAATCCAATTGTGGCTACGTCAACTTCGTGTTGTAGCTCAGGCAAAATGTCCCCTTAACTGCTCAGCGAAACTGTCACCCCTCGCAAACGTTCTCGGTGTCTGCGTCTCACAGTTCGTAAAGGCATCTTCAAGTCAGGTTTGTCGG
>JBGPTS010000097.1:0-13548 GCA_041490745.1 Binatia bacterium
AAAAATTATTTGTTGTCTTTCATCCTTCCGCCCTCATCCCTCATCCCTTTTCTTTAGTGCCAGCCGAAGAGAGTGAAGATGGCCGCCGACGCCATCGCGATCAGCGCCGAACAGGGAATGGTAAGTATCCACGCCCAGATCAGCCGGCCGGCGATTCCCCATTTGACGGCGTGGATGCCGCGCGTCGCGCCGACGCCGACGATCGAGCCCGTGATCGTGTGCGTGGTGCTGACGGGAATGCCGGCCCACGTGGCGCCGTAGAGCATCAAAGCGCCCGCGCTCTCGGCGCAGAACCCCTGCACCGGCTGCAGCTTGGCGATTTTCTGTCCCATCGTTTTGACGATGCGCCAACCGCCGCCGAGCGTTCCCAATCCCATCGCCGCATGGCAGGACAGCACGACCCATAGCGGGATCTCCGAGCTTGGCTCGGCAAGTTTCCCTGCGATCAGAGCCGCCAGGATGATTCCCATCGTCTTCTGCGCGTCGTTTCCCCCGTGGCCCAGGCTGTACGCTGCGGCGGAGAAGAGCTGCAAGACCCGGAACAGCCTGCTCACCCTCGACGGAGATGTGCGGTGAAAGATCCAATAGGTGGAGAGCATGATGAGAAATCCCCCGACCATACCGATCAACGGCGCGAGGACAATGAAGATCGTGATTTTCATGATCCCGGAGATGACGATGACCTTGAGGCCGCCGTGGAAGAGCGCCGCGCCGGCGAAGCCGCCGACGAGCGCGTGCGAAGAGCTGGTGGGAATGCCGTAAAACCAGGTGATGAGGTCCCAGACGATCGCGCCGATGAGTCCCGCGGCGACCACCCCGAGCGTGATCGACGAGGGATCGACGATGCCTTTGCCGATCGTCGTCGCAACGTGCAGGCCGAAGAAAAGAAACGCGATAAAATTGAAGGCCGCGGCCCAGAGGACCGCGGTCCGAGGCGACAAAACCCGCGTGGAAACTACGGTCGCTATCGAATTGGCGGCGTCGTGAAATCCGTTGACGTAATCGAAGGCGAGGGCCAGGGCGACGATCCCGTAAACGGGCAAAAGCTCAGTGGTCACGAACTCCTCCCCACCGCGGGATCACGCCGCAAGGCTCGTTAATGGATGGACTATTTCTTTCCCAACTCGAAGTTGGCTTTCGCTTCTTCTTTCCCTTTAACCGTGACTTTCTGGCTTGTCTTGCCGAGCGTCTCGTGCCAGACCTCCACGGTGTAGGTTCCGGCCGGCACGTCGGTCAACTTGAAGCTTCCCGAATTGTCCGTCACGGCGACGTAAGGGCTCTCGGTGGCGACGAGCCAGCCGTTCATCCAGCCGTGCACGTCGCACTTGATGTTGATGGCTTCGGGTTTTTCGATCTTCTGTTCTATGGTCTTCTTGAACTTCGGCTGGGCCGTGTTGAATTCCTTGTTCACCTTGCTGTACGAGTGGATGTTGTGCAGGATGCCGTCGGGATTTTCGATCTCGACGGTGCTGCCGGCAGGGAATGCCAGAACGTGCGGAGAATACTCGCACTCTTTCTGAGTTAATTTCACTTTCTTCGCGGTGTCGATTTTTTTGCCGCTTTTGATGTCGGTAATCGTGACCACGGCGTTCGCGAGGTTGCCGTTTGAGACGACCAACGACTGATCGCTTTTAGCGCTTTTGGCGCAGACTTCTTTATCCTTAGTGACTTCGAGCTTTTTCGGGGTCGGGGCCGTGCCGGCGAACTTCACCACGCCGGAGATCGTCCCGCCGTCTTTCACGTCACCGCCCTGATACGCGAACAGGTAGGTCCCCGTACCGGCCAGAAGCGCCGCCAGCAACAATGTCAAACAAACTTTTTTCATAATCCCCTCCTTACGCACTTATTAGACGCGTTACAGACGCAATGCATCAAGCATAGCAATTCATTCAACTTAATCAACGCGACGCGACGCCGGGCTTGGCCGGCGCTTTTTCCACCGGCGCGACGCCCCTGCCGAGCGACATGAGATAATCTCTCAGCGCCTCGATCTGCCGGTCGTCCTTGCCGCCGAGGATGTTGTCCGGACCACCGGGGAAGAACGACGGCATCTTCGCCCCCGGCTGGACTTTTTGCGGATCTTGCAGCCACTTGAGAATCCACGTCGGGCTCAGCCGGCTGCGCGCGAGCGTCAAGTCCGGCGCCCAGCCTTCGACCGGCCCTTCGGGCTTTTTGTCGCCTTGCTGGTGGCAACTGAAGCAGTTGAAATAGTCTTTCGACACCAGAATCCGCGCCGCGTCGAGATGTTCCTTGGGCACTTTTTGCTCGTCGAAGTAAGCGAAAGGGACGTCGACTTTGGATAGGCCGTTGAAGTAATTGACGAGCGTGTTGACCTCGGCGTCGTTCATCTGGAACGTCGGCATGCGGAGCTGCAGCCACGGGCGCAGGCCGATCGGCTGCTTGATAAATCCGAACAGCCACGCCGACTGGACTTTCTCGCCTTCGCCGTTGAGGACCGGCGGCGTCAGGGCGGGATTCTGCTCGTAGTATTTGCGGATGAAACTGCCGCGCTTTTCGATCTCGTGGCAGCCGATGCAGTTATATTGGTGCATCAAGCGGCGGCCCTCGACGATTTGAACGACTCTTTGCCCGCGGTCGGCCAGATAGCGCGTCGGCACTTTCCGGTCCTGAAAACCGGCGAGCAGCGTGCGGAGCGCCTTAATGTCTTCGTCGGCGAGATTGAATTGCGGCATGACCTGCTCGACGCGATCGGTCGCGTAGGTGCGCGGCGTTTTGAGCTTGTTATAGGTCCAGTCGTCCCAGGAATTCGGGATGTCGGTGTGGTTGCCGAAGAACAGCTCTTCGAGCTTCTTCGAGCCGAAGGTCGTCAGCTCGACGCCGATGCGCGATTCCTTTTCCATGCCCTGGATGTCGTGGCAGCCGAAACAGCCGTACTTCCGCACCAAGCCTTCGCCGCGCTTGATGTTCTTCGGGTCGGCGAGGCGTTCCTCGATGCCGGCGACGGCCTCGGTCTTGGTTCCTAGAGTCATGAGGTAATTCGTAATCGCCGTCGCCTCCTGGTCGACGAGACGCAGGCTCGGCATGTGGGTTTGCGGGAAATAGTCGCGCGGATTCTTGATCCAGTAATAAGTCCAGCGCGGGCCGACTTTGGCGGCGACGTCCTTCAAATTGGGCACGAGGTCTTTCTCTTTGCCGGCCGTCGTGCTGAATTCGCCTTCGGCAAAGCCGTGGCAGCCCTTGCAGCCGATGGAATCGACAAGCGCCTTGCCCTGCGCCGCAAGATTTTTGTCCGCCTCTTTCACGCCCGCGGGCATCGGATGCGCCTCGAGCCACTTGTCGCCCTCTTCTTTCGACAGCGACCAGAGAAACGCGCCGATCGCGACGGCGTCGTCCGGTTTGAATTCGAAGTTGGGCATTCGCGTGCGCGGGCGGAACTTGTGCGGATTTTCGATCCAGCTCACCATCCAGTTGGGATCCAACTTGGCGCTGATGCGCTTCAAGCTCGGGCCGACTTTCGGAATATCTTCGTAACCCTTGACCAGATGACAGCCGGTGCAGCCGATCTGCTCGAAGGTGCGCTGGCCCTGGGCCGCGAGCGGCGCGTCTTCCAGCGCCTGGACGTTCAGGTGGCAGGAGACGCAACTCGTTTGGACCTTGGGGCCGCGCAGTAGCGGATGTTCCCAATAATTGTGCTCGCCCGGCGCCACCTCGCCGTGCGCCTTCAGGACGCTGTTGACCGCCGCGCCCTGCCCGTCGTGGCAACTGGTGCAGCCGAATTTTTCCGGCGGATGGGCGTTGTCGGCAAGCAGCACTTCGCGCCGCGGATGGGATTTGAACGGATTGCGCTCGTTCTCGAAGCCCGGCCGGTTGATCGCCGTGTGGCAGGTCTGGCAGCGGTCGACGCGGGCGATCGGCTGATCGAAGGTGTTGCGGTCGAACTCGTCGAGCACGGCCTGGCGGATGGCGGGGATTTTATAAAGCACGAACGGCTGCTGGAGCAGCGCGGCGTTTTGCATCGCGCTCTGCCACTTGTCTCTGTCGGCCGTAAGTTTGGCGATCTGGTCTTCCAGCTCTTTGAGGCCGGCGCCGATTTTCTTGATCTCTTCCTTGAGCCGATCTCTTTTTTGCTTCGCCTTCTCGACTTCGGGGTCGAGCTCGTTCTTTCGCTTATCCAACGCGGCGATTTTATCTTGATACGGCTTGACCGGCCTGCCCTGCTGCACGGCGTGGTCGTACTCGTACCAGGCCTCTTCCAGCTCGCTCTTGATGAACTTGGTCTTTTGATCGAAGTTGCCGAATTCGACCGCGGCCCGCGCTTCTTCGCTCTCCAGCGCCTTTTTCTTCCTGGCGAGCTCGCCATGCTCCAGGCTTTGCTTCTCGTCGGCGAGCTTTTTCGCGAGCTCCTGATAGGCGGGGTCGGCCTGAAGTTTTTTATTTTCTTCGTCGTAGGCGGCGTTGGCCTTGCGGTAGTCGAGGCGATAGAACGCCGCTTGAAACGCCTTCCACGGCCGGCGCGTGATGTTGTCGTCCCAGAACGACCACAGCGTCGCGACTACGAGCAGCGCGCTCGCCAGCAGGAATACGCTGCCGTATGATTTCTTTTCTTCTTTTTCGTTAACGCCTCGAACCGCCATCGCGCGTCCTCTAACCTTTGCTGCTTCCGATGAGCCCAGGGCCTGAGCTTGTCGAAGGCCGTCGAAGCCTCAAACGGTTTTTCTCTCCAGCGCCCGGCCGAGCGCAAAAAGCCCGACGCCGACGAGGGTCAAAACGATCTCCTCGGCCATCGAGCGCCCTTGCATGACGCCGACGAACAGCGCATAGCCCACGTCGGCGATTCCCAGCGCCTGGAAAATTTTGGCCACGTAGAACATCGGATCAGATATTGATCCACTTCGTGGCCACGATGTATTTCACGTTGAAGGCGAGCCGCAGGAACATTTTCACGGGAAGCGAGAGCATCGTGACCACAAGAAACGCCGTGATCGCAAACCGCACCGGCCCCCAGCGCTCCATGAACTCCTTCCCCTTGACACGCACCACCCAGGCGTGGAAGAGCAGGATTCCCACGGCGAAATAGGCCGCGACACAAAAGAGGCCGAACAATATCGACAAGGTCTCGTTGCGGAAGCCGACGAGATACGGCAGATCGACGTTGGTGAGCGCCACGACCTTGTGCGGGTCCCAGCGCTGCCACGGCCAGAAGAGATTCCAGCCCGGCCCGCGGAAGAACGTCCCGATGATGATCATGCTCACCCAGAGCACGTGAAAGCCGAAAAAGAACGTGAGAATCTCGTATTTTCTGTCTTTGTAAGTGTAGTAGCCGTTCCCGGCGGGATTGATGTCGATGAACGGGACCACCATCAACCCGACGATGATGAGGGTCGGCAGCACTACCCCGGCGTGCCACGGATCGAAATAGACCAGCATCTCCTGCAAGCCGAGAAAATACCAGGGCGCCTTGGAAGGATTCGGAGTTCGCGTGGGATTGGCGGGCTCTTCGAGCGGGGCGTCGAGCAAGAGCGCCCAGATCACGAGCACCACCAGAACGAAAATCGTCACCAAGAACTCGACGCGCACGAGATGCGGCCAGGTGTGGATCTTGTCGTCTTCCATCACCGCCCGTTTCTTCTCTTGAATCGCGTCAGCCATCACGCACTCTTCGATGCCGTCCTTTGAGCGTTCCAGCCGTTCAAAACGTTCAAGCACTTTGAACGGAGCGAAGCGGTTGAACGATTTGAACCTTTGAACATCTTCGGTTGCACCCTTTGAACCCTTGAACCTTCTTTACAACGACGGACCGGAAAATCCGTCGCGCCGGATGCGCCAGAAATGCACCGCCATCAAAAGACTGGCGACGAGCGGAATAAAAATGCAGTGCAAGATGTAAAATCGGAGCAACGTGTGCGGTCCGATCTCGCCCCCGCCGAAGAGAAACGCGCGCGCGTCGTAAACGGGATTCGCGCCGACAAACTCATGAAACGGTCCTTCGTGGCCAAGCAGGGGCGAAGCGCGCGCCATGTTGGAGCCGACCGTGACGGCCCAGATCGAGAGCTGGTCCCACGGCAAGAGGTAGCCGGTGAAACTCAACAGCAGCGTGAGCACGAGCAGCAGCACGCCGACGATCCAGTTGAATTCGCGCGGCGGTTTGTACGAGCCGGTGAGAAAGACGCGGAACATGTGCAGCCAGACGAACACGACCATCGCGTGCGCCGCCCAGCGGTGCATGTTGCGCATGAGCATGCCGAAGGGCATGTCGAATTCGAGATATTTCATGTCCGCGTAAGCGTATTCCGCCACCGGGCGATAGTAGAACATCAGATAGATGCCGGTGATGACGGTCATGAGAAACATGAGGAAGGTGAGCCCGCCCATGCACCAGGTAAAGCGCATGCGGACGCCGTGGCGCCGGACTTTCGCCGGATGGAGATGGAGCCATACGTTGGCCGTGACCATGAGGACGCGGTTCCGCGGCGTGTCTTCGTAGCCGTGGCGGAAGATCGCCTTCCAGACCTGGCTCTCGACGATATCTTTTTTGATTTCTTCCAGCTTGTCTTTCAACGCCATAAATTTCCTGTTCAGACTTTAAGGATGCTTTCCGGATGCTGTTCGTCCGGCTCCGGCCCGGCTTCCATGCGCAAAATCTTGCTTTTGTCCACGACCAGCTGCCCGTCGTCGCCGACCGAGATTTTCAGGCGGTCGAGAGGCCGCGGCGCCGGTCCTTCGAAGTTTAGTCCGGTCTTGTAGAAGCCGCTGCCATGGCACGGGCACTTGAACTTGTTTTCCGCCGCGAGCCAGCGCGGCGTGCAGCCGAGATGCGTGCACTTGGCAAAGATCGCATAGATGCCTTCTTCCTCGCGCACGATCCAAACCCGCTGCTCTTGTTTAAATTTTTCGCTGACCTCACCGACCGCATAATCCGAAACAAAGCCGGCCTTGAAAGTCGCCGGCGGCTGAAAAAGAACCCGGGGAAACGCCGAGCGGAGGAAGCCCAGCAGGCTGAAAGCGCCGAAGATCCCGAAGCCGCCCCAACCGAGCCGGGTGAAAAAATCCCGCCGCGACCAGATGCCTCTTTTGACTTCCGTCTTTTTTACGTCGTCTGCCATAGCCGTCTTAACGCTTGAGCCAGCTCATCGCCGCGCCCCACACCACGAACACCGCGCCGCCGAACATCAACATCAGCCCCACGCCGGGAAAAACGAAAAAGAGTCCGGCGCCCAGCGCGAAGAAGAGAATACCGCTTCCCAGCGGATTGAAGGGACGAGCGGCGCTATCGCTCTTCTTTTCACTCTCGCCCCTCTCGAACATCTCCTCGCGGATAAGAGTATAGGCAAGCTCTTTAAGGTCTTGCTGTTTTTCTGGTTCAGCACTTTGAATCAGGCGGCCAATCTTTTGCGCCAAACGCTCTATCTCTTGCTCGCGCGCTTGATGGCCTGAGTTGGTGGAATCGGAAGCCATCGAGATTAGATGTTGTGATTATTATAGAAATTTTTGTTTGTCAACGGTTTTGCCGAGTTGCGTCAGAAATTAGCGGCTTGGCGATACCTGTTCGTGAACGAAAATGGATCGCCGTACAAAGTTTTATGGTATCACCGGGAAGAGTGCATGAAAAATGCAATCTAGCGTGACGGCTGAGTTGCGCGATTCCGCGAGTGTTAGTCTCAAGCCGTTCGTTAGCCGTCGTGGTTACGAGGTGCTTGTTGACGCCACTTCAGCGGGGTGAATGCTTAGGTACTCCCGCACCTCGAGCTGCATGCGGTCGATCTCCGCCAGAAAGCCCGAAACCGCGCCGTGATAATTCTCAGGGTTCGTTTCCACGCGCCGTAGATGCGCAACCTGTTCCTGAAACCGACCGATGCGCTCCAAAGTCACCTTGAGTTCTTTATCGTTTGCAATCATGTCTGCTCCTCCACGATCTCGATGATCCCCCTGCGCGTCCCGTCGCGCTTGATCTGCCACGCGGGAATAGTTTGCTCCTCGCCGCCGAGGGCTGCAAGACGGCGCAGCCAGAACACGCTTGCTCCAAAATGCGCCTGCGCCGCTGCATGGTCGAAAAGAACTCTGGCCTCACCGGTAAGTTGTCCCACTTCGAACGTGTCCTCCATCAGCAGGAATACGTCCACATCAGCCGGCTCCTTCTTGGCGCTGACGAACGACCCAAACACCACGAACCGCGCCAATTGGCCAGTGCCGACCGAGACGTGATAGATTCGTTCAAGCCGCTGCGCCACCGCAAACCGCTGCCGTGATCCCTTTCCAAAACGGCGAAGCGTCTCACGCAGGGTGGCGCGATAAATCCCAGGTGGAAGATCACCATCCTTTCCGAGAGATGGCAGAGCAGTTTCCGTCGTTCGCGCCACAAAGCATTTTTATCACAAGCGCCCTTTCACGGCTAACGCGGCGCGTGAGCAACGCCTAACGATCAAGCTCAGCGACCGCCGCAGGCAAAAGGTTGAGCGTAAGTGGAACGTCCGAATTGCAGCCCCGCACTGAGCGGAAAAGCATAGCGGCGGTTCGCTGTAGCGCACTTGTTAGGCATGTGTCTTCTCACGGGCCATCTTAGATAAATATGGACGGAGCGCACGCGCCGCCTTGATCTGGTGGAGGTGCTCAAGCAAGCATGTCCCGAACGCATTTTCCAGTGGACCAGCCTGTGCGACTGCCTCGCTCACCAGAGCTCCGAACGAGCGCAACTGCGCCTCCGAAAACGAAGCCAACTCCGCTCCGAAAAACGAAGTGAACTCGCGGAGAACCGAGTGATAAGTAGGCGCATCGTCCTCGCTCTCGGCGCTATGACGGGCGCGATACTGTGGAAAAATAGCGAACAGCGCCTCAAGGAGTTGTTCGGGAGATTGTGGCAGAGTGCTCACGTTCACATGCCTAACTACTGAATATGCCGCTCAGCATAACGCCATCGTTAAGTTTTTTGTAACAGCAGCGATTTTCTAGCCGTTCCAAAGGTTTATCAACGATTTTAAGGGTCGCCGGCAGATGCAAAACCCATACGCGTCAACGACTCTTCCGCTTTTCGAGCAACACAACCGCGATGGCCGCCATGCCGCGGCCTTGGCCGATCCAGCCCAAACCTTCGGTCGTCGTCGCTTTGAGATTGATTCTCTCGGCGGGAATTTTTAGCAGCGATGCTACATGGCGACGAATTTTTTCGCGATGCGGCTCAAGACGCGGTTTTTCGGCGACGATCGTGACATCGCCGTTGACCACGCGGAATTTTTCTTGCCGCATCATGCGCAAAACTTGTTCGAGGAGCTTCGCGCTGGAAATATTTTTATAGCGCGGGTCGGTGTCGGGAAAATGCGCGCCGATGTCGCCCTTTCCCATCGCGCCCAAGAGCGCGTTGATGAGCGCGTGCAAGAGCACGTCGGCGTCCGAGTGACCGGCCAGGCCGTGTGTGTGCGGAATCTGAACGCCGCCCAAGACGAGCTTGCGCCCGCGGTGGAAGCGGTGCACGTCGAAGCCGTGGCCGATGCGGAAGTCGGGTGTTCGTGTCACTTCGAAGCGGGTCTCCGATGTCTCGTGCCCGTGTTCGTCCCCGCCCCACGAGCACGAGCCACGAGCACGATCACGGCATGTATCCGATGCCGCGATCATCTCTCGATCCCGAATAACATTCAACCTCGCCCCGCCTCTCGCATTCCACCAGCGATATCGGCTAATATATGTATCGATGGGGACGTTTATGAAATGGGCGGCGTTCTATCTCGTCGCGATTCCCGGGTTCATGATTCTTTCGGGACAAATTTCTCTGGGGCAGGATTTCCGCACCGCCAACCGCGACAGCGCCGGCATCGCGCCCGATCCCGCCAAGACGCCGGAAGCCGTGGTGCAGATTTACGCGGCGCGCGCGCTCAACTGGCGCGGCGTCTTCGGCGTCCACACTTGGATCGCGACCAAGCCCGCGAACGCGCCCGAGTTCACCGTCCATCAGGTGATCGGCTGGCGCGTGCTCAGAAACTTGCCCGGACTTTTTTCCGAAGCCGGAATTCCCGACAGGAATTGGTTCGGCAACCGCCCGGAGCTGCTCGCCGACCTGCGCGGCGCGGAAGCGGAGCGCGCGATCGAGAAAATTTTAAAAGCCGTGGAAACCTATCCGTACGGGAACGAGTACCGCCTCTGGCCTGGCCCGAACAGCAACACTTTCACGGCCTACGTTGCGCGCCAGGTTCCAGAGCTGAGATTGCAGTTGCCGGTGACGGCGATCGGCAAGGACTTTCCTATCGACGGCGTGCCGATCGACAAGACGCCCAGCGGCACCGGCGTTCAGATCAGCGTCTTCGGCTTGCTCGGCGTCTTGATCGGGTGGGACGAAGGTTTGGAAATCAACGTCGCGGGATTGAGCTTCGGCATGGACGTGAAGCGGCCGGCGTTGAAACTGCCGCTCGTCGGCAGGATCGGATTTCCGCTTTCGCCCAAGACGGAATCCGCCGATCAATGATTTTGCAAGATCTCAGCACCCACGGCTTCTGAAGGTTGCGTCGAGTCCGATTGAACGACGGGTACAACTTCGAGCTTGGGCGACCGGTTGCCGATGTGAATGTGCGGACCCGTCGCGAGGCCCGCAATTTTCCGACGAAAGGCAATAAAGGGAGTTCCGGTCTGCCTGAGATACGCGATCAGCGCCCGCCCTTCCTTGCTGTCGGGATGGAGCGCCACGTCCATCGCGTCGTGATGGTCGTACTTCATCCGATCGTGCACCGCGGTCTGACCCATCGCGCTCACCGGCAGCGCGTGCCCGAACTTTTCCAGAAAAAAATCTTTGATCTTCTCCGCCTGTTCGAGCGACCAGTTGGCGGAGAACTTCACGCCTTGGATCAGCATCGACTGCAACCGCTGCGCGCGGCCCGGCCACAGCTGCGTGGCGCGCGGGGCCGCGCGATTCTGCCCGCTCGCCGGGTCGGCGCAAAACGCGGATAGAGCGAGCGTAGCGGCGACGAGCCAATATCGTTTTCGAACGCGCATGAGCCAACGCCGGGCGGCGCTCAGCGACCTGCCCCTACAGCGATGCCTCGAGCGGCGAATCGGACGAATCGTTTTTGGCGTCGCGTTCCGCGCTGTAGGCCTCGACCCAGACCGCGAAGGTGCGAGCCTCGGCCGGCATGAGACGGCCCACCGAGATCACCTGCCGCGTGAGTTCTTCGCCCCGGTCGTTGGTCACAACCACGATGAGCGAATACTCGCAGCCTGCGCCCTCCGCCGGCTGGCGCACCGTAGCTTCAAGCCGGAGCGGCTCCGCGGACGACAAAGCTTTCTCGGGAACTTTGAGCGCCTCGAAGCGAAGAAAATGGCGGCAAGCGGGACAGGTAGTGGATCTCTGCAGGATCGTCGTCTTGCAATGCGGACAGGTCCGAGTCGCGCCTAAGGCCGAATGGAAGGCTTTCATATGGAAGGCTTTCATACGGTGGGGCGATTGTTGTCGGTCTTTTTCACCACGTTGAGCTCGATCTTTCTCGACTCCGGCTCGTCCCAGCCGAACTCCGCCCGGCCGCGCATGCGCGAGCCGGCCGCGACCGTCAGCGATTTGGCTTTGAGATCGCCGATCAACTGGCCCGACTGCAAGAGTTTGACCTGCGTGGCGGCGTTGATGTTGCCATCGACCTGGCCGCCGACGGTGACGGTGTCGGCGCTGATCTCAGCGCTCACACGCGCGCCGGTCTCTACAGTCACGTCGCCGTTCACGCGCACGTCGCCTTTAAAGTTGCCCCCGATGTGGATGTCGCCGTCGCCTTCGATCTTTCCCTCGATCAAGAGCCCGGCGCCGATCACCGAGTCTCTCGCGTCGGCGGCTTGCCGGGCCGGCGACGGCCTCGATTCCAAAGTCGTTCCGTTTTCGCGCAGCGACTCCAGCGCAAGCGCCGTACCGTCCGCTCGATTCGTTTCTTTCCAAATGGCCATAATACATCCTCCTTTGATTTGATTTAGCGCCGAGTGTGATCCGAAAATCACCGGAGCGCTGTGCAAGAGCCATACCACCGGGTAGATTGGAGATGAGACGCCGACTTTCTGCGGCAGAGCGCCGATCCCGGCGATGGCCAAGCGGAGGGAGATCCCTTCATGCTGACACGCAAACCCTACGCGCGTTGACACCTCGAGCGCTCTTCCACTATGTTCAGGGCGGAGACAAGCTGAATGCTTTATCGCGATCTGCGCGGCTGGATTGAGCGGGCCGAAGAATTCGGCGAGCTAAGACGCATCGACGGCGCCGATTGGAATCTGGAGATCGGCGCGCTTGCTGAAGTCGCGCAGCGCATGGAAGACTCTCCCGCCGTCCTCTTCGACAAGATTCGGGACTATCCCGCGGGCCGGCGCGTTCTTACCGGGATCCACAACCCGACGCTGAAGCGCCAGTGCCTCACCAACCATTTGCCGGTCGATTACTCCCGCGACCAGTTTATCGACGCGTGGAAGGAGCGGTTGAATCGGCCGCAGCAACTTCCGCCGAAAATCGTTGACCGCGGGCCGCTGTTGGAAAACGTCTTCGAAGGCAAAGACATCGATCTCTTCTCCCTGCCGGTTCCGCAGTGGCACGAAGAGGACGGCGGCCGCTATCTCGGCACCGCCGACTTGACGATCACGCGCGACCCGGACGAAGGCTGGGTGAACCTCGGCTGCTACCGCGTGATGGTTCACGACCGCGACACGCTCGCGCTTTACATGTCGCCCGGTCATCACGGCAACATTCACCGGCAAAAATATTTCGACCGCAAGAAGCCGATGCCGGTCGCGATCAGCTTCGGCTCCGACCCGCTGCTCTGGCTCGCGGCGACGATGGATCTCGATTGGGGCGTGTCGGAATACGATTACGCGGGAGGCATCCGCGGCGCGCCGTTCGAAGCGATTTCGGGAAAATACACCGGCCTGCCGATTCCTGCGGCGGCGGAAGTGGCGATCGAGGGCGAGGTCGTGCCGGGGACGCATATAAAGGAAGGGCCGTTCGGCGAGTTCACCGGCTACTACGCCAGCGGCGAGCGCACCGAGCCGGTGCTCAAAGTCAAGCGGCTGATGCATCGCGACGATCCGATCGTCACCGGCGCGCCGCCGATCCGTCCGGCGCCCGGCGCCGACGCGACGCTCATCCGCTCGGCGTTCATCTGGGACCATCTGGAAAAGGCCGGCGTGCCCGACGTGCGCGGCGTCGCCTGCTACCAGACGCGATTTTTTATCGTCGTCTCGATCCGCCAGCGCTATCCCGGCCACGCGCGCCAGGCGGCGCTGGTCGCCTCGCAATGCCGCGCCGGCGCGCTGCTCACGCGCTACGTCGTCGTGGTCGATGACGACATCGACATCTGGGATTTCAACGACGTGCTCTGGGCGATCTGCACGCGCGCCGACCCGTCCCAGGACATCGAGATCGCGCGGCGCTGCTGGAGCAACCCGCTCGACCCGATCATTCCGAAGAGCGAGCGCGGCTTTAACTCGCGCGCGGTCATCGACGCCTGCCGTCCCTACGAATGGGCGAAGGATTTTCCGCCGGTCTCCGGCGCGAGCGCGGAGTTGAAAGAGCGCGTGCTGAAAAAATTCGGGAAGCACATTGTCCATGCGAAATCGTAGCGCGCCGGTAAAAAATTCGATGTC
>JBGPTS010000098.1:0-13470 GCA_041490745.1 Binatia bacterium
CGAAGACGCTCGAGCTTTTTGCTGAAAAAGTCATGCCTCGTTTTCGCGGGTAGTCCTACCGAATCTTTGCGTCTGACATTGATGTGTTTGTTTGCAACGTTGCGCACGCTGATTTATGAGTGGATGAGAAGATCATGCTTGACGATATGAACACCAGGACAGCGGACCGGGCGGAGACTGGACGGGCTCCTTCCAGGCGGTCTATCGAGCCGGCCGGCGCGTTTGTCGCTTTTGGACGAGAGGAGATCGAGCAATCGATTCCGTCGCGTTTCGAGCAACAGGTGCGCCTGTATCCCGATCGACTCGCGGTTAAAACGCCGCAGCATGCCTGGACCTATGATCGATTGAATCGGGCGGCGAATCGAGCGGCGCATGCGATTTTGGCGTGCGACGGGAACGGGAGAACTCCGGTCGTGCTCTTGATCGAGCAGAGCGCTCCGCACATCGCGGCGATACTGGGCGCGCTCAAGGCGGGAAAGATTTTCGTCCCGCTCGATCCCTCTCACCCAACTTCGCGGCTTGCTCAGTTTGTCGACGAAGCCCAACCGACCTCGATCGTCACCAACGCCGCGCACCGCGATCTCGCGAAAGAACTGGCCAAAGACGGATGCGCCGTCGTCGATCTCGACGCGCTCGCACCGGATCTTTCGGACGCGAATCCGGAATTGCCCAGCGCGCCGGACGATCTTGCCATGATCCTCTATACGTCGGGCTCGACCGGACGGCCCAAGGGGGTGCTAGGCGATCATCGCACCTGGATTCACAACGCGCGGACCTATACCAATGCCTTTCATGTTTGCTCCGATGACCGCGTGACATTGCTGGCTTTGGGCACCTCTCAAGCGATGAAAAACCTGTTCATGGCGATACTCAACGGCGCGGCGATTTTTCCCTATGAAGTCAGGCAAGAGGGCCTGGACGGTCTGGTGGCGTTGATGCGGCGCGAGGAGATCACGATCACCGTCATGGGCGCGTCGCTCTTCCGATCGTTCGTCGACGTCCTCGGCGACGGGGATAAATTTCCCGAACTCCGCTTGATCCGCCTGGGCAGCGAAACCGTCCAAAAGCGCGACGTGGAACTATACAATCAACATTTTTCCGCTCGCTGTCTGCTGGTCAACGGGCTGGCATCGGGCGAGGCGCAAACCATCAGGTTTTTCTGCGTAGATCACGACACGAATGTCTCCGACGGCATTGTGCCGGTCGGGTATCCCGTGGAGGACAAGACGATCTTGCTTCTCGATGATACGGGCAAGGAGGTTAAGGCCGGCCAGGTCGGAGAAATTGTCGTTAAAAGCCCTTATCTCGCATCGGGGTACTGGCGTCGGCCGGACCTGACGGACGCCGCTTTTCGCTCCGCTGAAATACCGGACGGATCGCGGCTCTATTACACCGGCGATCTCGGCCGCATGAATCCCGACGGCTGCCTCGTGTGCCTGGGACGAAAAAACGCGCGGGTGAAAATACGCGGCCACGGCGTCGATCTGCTCGAGATCGAGATGGCGCTGTGCAAACTGGATGGCGTGAAAGAAGCGGTAGTCATCGCGCACCAGAACCGGGCCGGTTATGCCTATTTGGTTGCTTACGTCGTTCCCGTCGCGTTCCCCGGGCCGACGAACATGACCTTACGGCAGGCGCTGGCTGAGGCCCTGCCCGACGTCATGATCCCGTCGACTTTTGTGGTTCTCGGGGATTTGCCGCGGACAACCTCAGGGAAGATAGACCGTCAGGCGCTTCCGGCGCCCGGTCGTCCCTACCGCGATCCGAGCCGTCCCATAACGTTGCCGCGAACACCGATGGAAAAAACCATCGCGAACATATGGTCTGAAGTAATAGGCCACGACTCTATAGACGTCCATGACCACTTCTATGACTTGGGAGGGGAGTCCTTGCAAGCCATGCGCATCATGTCTCGCATAGTCAAGGTCTTCAACGTGGACGTAGATCTCCAATCTCTGATAGACGCCCCGACTGTGGCGGAAATGTCGGTCGCCGTCACTCGGCGCTTGATGGCAGGGATGGACTCCGAGAAACGCAACCGGTTGTTAGAGAGGCCGCTCGAAGCTAAAAGCGAACGACAGTACCTCGTACAGCTTCAACCCGGCAACGGCCACAGACCCATATTCTTTCTCCCTGGAGGAAATGGAGGCGGATCCTTCTTTTGCCACGCCCGGCTGGCTCGTCAACTAGGACCGGAGTATTCCTTTTATGGATTAAAGGCGCGCAGCGCCGAAGGAAGAGAGGCGTCGCAGGCAAGCGTTGTAAAGATGGCTCGTGACTATCTGAAGGAGATTCGATCGCTTCAACCCGAAGGACCTTACACACTTATTGGGGAATGTTCGGGTGGAAACGTCGCCTATGAGATCGCTCAGCAGTTACGCAGGCAGGAGCAAAAGATCGCTTTACTGGTCCTAATGGATACGCATCGACCTGACGCATCTCTGAACCTCTGGAAACGCATAAAGAACCGCATAGACAGGTTTTTTGTCCCCCTCCGGACGAATTACTATCTCATGAAATTGAGCTCCCGCCGTGCGCAACACCCTCTACAAATCCCGGCAAGCGACGCCCCGGGGCGGGAAATTAAATACATTCGAAGGAGTTATCATCGGACGATTCGTCGCTACCGCCCCAGGCCTTATCCCGGCAAGCTGACATTGTTGGTTAGCGAAGCACGGTGGCGGAGTAACCTGCGTCTCGGATGGCAGGCACTGGCGAGAGGAGGAATTGAAATCCATAAACTCCCCGGTAATCACCACACCTATATCAGAGAAAACGTGGAGATCGCGGCTAATAAATTACAAGAATGCTTGGTGAAAGCCGAAAAAGAAGAGTCAAAATACGCCCCGACTAACTCCTGAAAAATTTAGAACAGCGCAAGAGCCCGCCAGGTCTGGTAACACCTGCTCATACGGAGCGCCATTTTTCGTCCTACATTTCAGTTGCCGCTTGAAACGCGGTGTATCCTTCGGGAATCAGTTTGATCACTTCGTCGTTGCGCGAATCTGTATTGATGCCGATCGGCTCCTCGCCGTTTTCAACCGCGACGATCTGATCGCGCAAGAGCTTGCGGAATATGATGATGCCGCGGTCTGATTCGCCCAGGTGTTCCCTGGCGCGATCGGCCATCGGACCCTGCGTCTCCCACGCCATGTGATCCTGGCTGGTAAAATCCTCCATGTGAAATTTGCCCGCCTCGTTCTTGGTGCCGACAAACTCCACCGGCGGATTCTCCGGCTGCGCCGGAACGCTTCCATTCACGGTCGGACGGAATCGGAATTGGTAGATCTGCGTATTCGAGTCGTCGATCGGCGTGCGAAAATGCATGGCATAGCCGCTGCGCACGGGGACGAAGAGCATGTTGGGAAAGACGAGCGGATGCGGCGCCTCGACGCGCGCGTCGTCGCCGGCAAAAAATCTCTGCTTCTGGATTCCGGCCCATGAGGGGTTCACGACCAGCTCGAACTCGATCTTGTTCAAAGGCTGATAGTGAAACGGCACGTGATCGGGGTTGCCCTTTAATTTGAGCGTGTGGGAGTGGAGATAATAAGTGTGAACCGGATCGACCGAGTTCTCCATCGCCTGCAGCCAGTTGCAGCGCAGCACCTGACAGACTTCGATTCTTTTCACGCCGTCTTCGCGCACGAGAATGTCCCACCTGGGCAGGACGGGTTTTTTCTCCGGCGGTCCCAGGTAGGCAAACAAGAGCCCGGCTAATTTCACGACTGGATACGCCGTGTGTGAGATTTTTTCCTTGTACCCGGCCTCGGGACTTTCGAACGGCTGCTCCAGACAATTGCCGCACGCGTCGTATTTCCAGCCGTGATAAGCGCAGCGGATGCCGTCCTCTTCGACAAATCCATAAAAGAGCGACGCCCCCCGGTGCGAGCAGTGCTCGGCGACGAGGCCGTAGGCGCCGCTGCGATCGCGATAGAGCACCAAATCTTCGCCCAGCACTCTGACTTTCTTTTTGGGATTTTCGTCGGTGATATCCGCCGCCGCAGCGACGACGTGCCAGTAGCGCCTCAGCAGTCGGCCCGCCGGAGTCCCGGGACCGACGCGCGAGAGCAACTCGTTTTCTTCTTGCGTTAGCATGGGGATAACCCTCCCCTTCTCGATCGACGCACCAAAGTTTTCTTACGCCCTCTTACTTCGTCGCGTTGGCGATAAAGCCGCTCTTGTCGAGCTCTTGAACGATCGCCATATCGACGAAGTCTTCGGGCTTCATGCTCTTCGCTTTCGGGTTGCGCTCGGCGACGGAGTTCAGGATCGTCGCAAGGCCGGGGACCGCGGGATAGGGCGGCAAAGTGAAATTTTCTTTGACGATCCAATCGTAGCTCTCGTCGAGGATTTCCCGATCGTCGCTCTTGAAATATTTCGCCATGACTTTTTTGGCGAACGCCGCGTCCTTTTTCGCCAGTGCGACGCCTTCGATGTAGGCCATCATGAAGCGGCGCATGAGATCGCCGTTGTTCTTGAGGAAGCTCCTGCGCACGACGATGCCGTTAAAGGGAAAGTTCGCCTCGATCTTCGAGATGTCGAGCAGCGGCCTCAGTCCGAGCTTGCGCGCGCGGATCGTCGCCGGCGCGGTCAACGCCACCGCCTGAATGCGATTGGCGTTGAGCGCGGCGACGCTCTCCGAAGGGCCGCCGGTTTGCAGGATCGCCACGTCCTTTTCCGGCTGGAGTCCGTTCTTCGTGAGCGCGAAGCGCGCGGCGAAGTCGGAAATCGCGCCGAAGCGGCTCGTGCCCATCGCCTTGCCTTTCAGATCGGCCATGCGCTCGATCTCGGGCCGGCTGAAAATGTAAAAGACAAAATTGCGAATGATCGTAGCAACGTTCGTCAGGTCGGCGCCGGCGAGGTCGGCATCCACCACCGCGGCCGCGCCGATCTGGCTGACGGCGATTTCCCCGGCGAGCATCGTGCTGACGACGAGCGAGCTTCCCTGGAAACGAATCAGCTCGGCCGAGATGCCGTGCTTCTCGAAAAATCCTCCCTCTTTCGTGAACCAGAGCGCCGCCTCGGTCGCCGAGTCCGACGCGCGCGCGACGCGGATCTTGTCGAGCTTTTCCTGCGCGCCGCCGGGCGCCGGCGCCAAAACCAGCGCGAGGATCGTCAGGGCGGCAAAGATATTTCTATTCATCGTCTCTCCTCTGTTCTTCCGAAGCTCGGAACCCGACGAAAGGATTTTTTCCACCGTGCCCTCAGTGAGATCGAGCTTTTCCTCTCACGTCACTCGTTTTTACATGTTTGAAATAGAAGTCTCAACCGCAAAGCGACTTACACAAGCGGGTGAACCTCTCCGAACTCGCGCCTTCCGCCTCGCCGCGTCACGTTGACACGCCGAGCTATTGTCGATAGTTTTGCCCTGGGACGCGGGGATGTGGTCGGGAACCGGAGCGAGAACGCAGACGATGGGAGCGATGCTATGGACTATTTTGCGCCTAAATCGGTGAGCGAAGCGCTGTCCTTGCTGGCGCGCTACGGCGAGCAAGCCAAGATGATCGCGGGCGGCACGGACATCATGGTGGACATCAAGTACAAAGAAGAACCGGGCTGCCTAGTGAACATCAAGCGCATCCCGGGAATCGCCAGCATCCGCGAGAACGGCGGCAGCTTGCGCATCGGGCCGCTGGTAACGATACGCGAGCTGGAAACGAGCGCGCTCGTGCGCGAGCGGCTGCCGCTCCTCTGGGAATCGTGCCATCAGTTCGCGTCGCTGCAGATCCGCAACACGGCGACGATCGGCGGCAACATCTGCCGCGCTTCGCCTTCGGGCGAAACTCTCGCGCCGCTCTTGGCGCTGGATGCCAAAGCGAGGCTCGCGTTTTCGGACGGCGAAAGAATCGAGGCGTTCGCCTCTTTCTTCCATGGGCCGGGCAAGACCAGCCTCGGTTCCAAAGGAATTTTAACGGAGATCGAAGTTCCCTATCCGGCAAGCGGCAGCCGCGGCGTTTACTTGAAGCACGCGGTGCGCGGCGCGATGGACATCGCGATGGTCGGCGTCGCCGTTCTCGTCACACCCGACGCCGCAAAAAATAAAATGCAGGACGCGCGCATCGGCCTGGGCGCCGTGGCGCCGACGCCGATCCGCGCCTCGAAAACTGAAGCGCTGCTGCGCGGCAAGCCGCTCACCGCCTCGCTCTTGAAGGAAGCCGCGGCGCTGGCGGCGTCCGAGTCGAGTCCGATCAGCGACCAGCGGAGCAGCGCGGAATATCGCCGGTGGATCGTCGAGGCGCTCGTCCGGCGGGGTCTCGAACAATGCTGGAAGGCGGCGACCGGCAAGGAGGTGGCGTGATGATTCTCGCAATCAATTTCAAGCTCAACGGCAATGCGGTCGGCGCGAGCGCCGAGTCATCGGCGTCTTTGTTGGAGTTTCTCCGCGACACGCTGAACTTCAAAGGCACCAAGCTCTGCTGCAACACCGGCGAGTGCGGCGCCTGCACGGTTCTTTTCAACGGCAAGCCGATCAACTCCTGCGTCACGCTCGCCGCCGACGCCGAGGGCGCCGAAATCGTCACCGTGGAAGGATTGGCGGAGGGCGACAAGCTCCATCCGGTGCAGCAGGCTTTCATCGACACCGGCGCGGTGCAGTGCGGCTACTGCACGCCGGGATTCATCGTCTCCGTGAAAGCGCTGCTCGACCGCACCAAGAAACCGACGCCGGCGGAAATCGAAGAAGCGGTCTCGGGCAACATCTGCCGCTGCACCGGCTACGCCAAGATCGTCGACGCGATCCAGCTTGCGGCGCAGAGACTCTAAGGAGAAAAAATTATGGCAAAAGCGGAATACACGGTAGTAGGGACGAGCCCCGCACGCAGGGGCGGCGTCGAGCGCGTCACCGGCGCCGGCATCTACGGTATCGACCTTTCCCCAAAGGACGCGCTCCACGGCGGCATTCTGCGAAGCCGTTACGCCCACGCCAAGATCGTCAGCATCGACACCAGCGAAGCGAAACAGATTCCCGGCGTGCGCGCCGTGATCACGGCGGCGGACGCTCCAGATGTCCGCTTCGGCCGCAGTTATCTCGACCGCTACATACTCGCGCGCAACAAAGTGCGTTACATGGGCGACCCGGTCGCCGCGGTCGCCGCGGATTCTGCGGCCGTCGTCAAGCAGGCGCTCAAGAAGATCAAAGTCGTTTACGAGCCGTTGCCGGTAGTCATCGATCCGGAGGAAGCGATGAAGCCGGACGCGCCGACTCTGCACGAGGACATGCCGCTGCCGAAAAACCTGCCCGAAGGCGTCAAGGTGAAAAACGTCTGCGGCTTCGCCGCGGTCCGTGTCGGCGATGCCGAGAAGGCAATGGCTGAAGCCGACGTGGTCGTCGACGAAGTTTACGAAACCAAGATGATCCATCCGCAATATCTCGAGCCGCGCATCGCCGCGGCCCAGGTGGAGCCCAACGGCCGGCTCACCGTCTGGGCCAATGCCCAAGCACCCTTTCCCGTGCGCCAAGAGGTCGCCAAAGTGCTCGGCATCCCGCTCAACAACGTGCGGGTGATCTCGGCCGAGTTGGGCGGCGGTTTCGGCGGCAAGGGCAGCGGCATCACCTCCGGCGCCGCCATCGAACCGATCTGCGCGCTGCTGGCGATGAAAGCCAAGCGGCCGGTGATGATCGTTCTCGACAAAGCCGAAGAAACCATCTCGACGACGATTCGCTCCGGCGCGAAAATGTACATCAAGACCGGCGTGAAAAAAGACGGCGCCATCGTCGCTCGCATCGGCAAGGTGATCTACGATGCCGGCGGTTATTCCGGTTTCGGCGTGCAGGCCGGCGGACGCTGCACCAATATGCTCGGTGGCTGGTATCTGATGCCCAACTGCCGTATCGACGGCTACGTCGTCTACACCAACAAGCAAGTTTGCGGCCCGGTGCGCGGCCCCGGCGGACCGCAGGCGGCTTTCGCCGTCGAGTCGCACATGGATTCGATCGCAGAGAAGCTCGGCATGGATCCGACGGAGTTCCGCCTTAAGAATATGCCCAAAGCCGGCGATAAGATCGTCGGTGTCCCTAAATTGCGCGATGTTTCGCTGGGCGAGGCTATCCGCATCGCGAAGGAGAAAATCGGCTGGGGCAAAGTGAAGCTGGAAAAGAACCAGGGCATCGGCATGGCCACCGGCTCATGGATCGAAAGCGCCGGTCCCGGCGGCGGCGCCATGGTGAAAGTCAACGAAGACGGCTCGGTGACCGTCCATATCGGCAAGATCGATATGGGTACCATCCCCGGCTTCGGTATTCCGCTCATTGTCGCCGAAGAGCTCGGCATTTCGGTAAGCGATGTCACCGTGGTCAATGTCGACACCGACGCCAGCCCGTGGGACGCCGGCACGGTCGGTAGCCGCGGCATCCTGGTTTCCGGCACCGCCTCTCGACTTGCGGCCATCGACGCTCGCAATCAGATCTTCAAATTGGCCGCGGCTCAGCTCGAGGCGAGTCCCGACGATCTGGAGATCAAAGACCGTCAGATCCGCGTCAAAGGCTCGCCGTCGAAGTCGGTCGCGCTTGCCACCGTCGCCACCAACGCGCACAACGTGATCGGCGAAGTCGTCGGCCACGGGTACTGCGATAACAAAGTCTTAGAAGCGGAGGAAAAAGCCCACGGCAGCTCGCAGCCGTTCACGGCGCACGCCTGTATCGTCGAAGTCGATACCGACACCGGCAACGTGAAGATTTTGAAATACGTCGCCGTGCATGACGTCGGCTTTCCAATTCACCCCGTCGCAGTCGAAGGCCAGATCGAAGGCGCCGCGGCGATGAGCATCGGCCAGGCGCTCTGCGAGCAGGTCGTGTTCGACAACAACGGCAAAACCATGAACCCGTCGTTCGTCGATTACCTGATGCCGACGATCAACATGATGCCGCGCATCGAAACGACCCTCGTTCACGGCTACCCCGGCGCCGGCCCGTACGGCGCGAAAGGCGCGGGGGAGATCGCCTGCGTCCCGCCGATGGCGGCCATCGCCAACGCGATTTACAACGCCACCGGAGTCAGGATCCGCACGTTGCCGCTGAGCCCGGAGAACGTACTGCGCGCGTTAAAAGAGGCGGCGAAATAGGCGCGAGTCGGTCGCAAGGACCGAGGCGATCCGCGGGATGAAAGGAAATTTTTATGTCGATTCTCAAAGTCGAAGGCGTCACGCATTGGTCAATCCCGGTAAACGATCTCACGGAGTCGGAAAAATTTTACGGCGAGCTGCTCGGCCTGACGCATAAAGGACGGCTCGGAAATTCCGGCATGTCGTGCTTCAACGTCGCCGACAACTACATTCTCTTGTGTCAGCGCGAGCGAGCGAAAGAATCATCCGACTTGCCGCAACAACTCCATCATTCCTTCACCGTCAGCCCGGAGACGCTGGTAAAGGCCTGCAAAGTTTTTCACGAAAGAAAAATTTCCGGCATTGAGCTGATTTATCGCGCCAAGGGCCACTTCACTGGACGCGAGCTGTATTTTCTCGACCCGAGCGGCAATCGCCTCGAACTGCGCGATCCGACGTGGAAAGCGGGGATGCCGGAGCCATCGTACGAGGAGATTGTGAAATCGTGAGCGGCGGGAGCCGCTAGGAGACTAGAATAAAAATCCTTCACCCTCTGGCTCCCTCCTTTGGTCGATGATTGACCTCACAACACTCCGTGCGCGACTGCCCGGCATGGTGAGAGCGCTCGCCGTCGGCATTCCCGCGGGCTATCTCTTCCAGCGTCTGCACACGCCGATTCCGTGGATGATCGGTCCGATGATCGCAGTCGCCGCGCTGAATCTCACGGGCGTGCGCATGCTTTCTCCGCCGTATGCCCGGCAACTGGGGCAAGTGATTCTCGGCTCCGCGGTCGGACTTTATTTCACGCCGTCGGTGGTCGCGGAGCTGGCCGGTAACTTTCTCGCCATCGTCGCGGCCACCGTCGCCGTCTTCGTCGTCGGCGGTCTCGGCGCGCTGACGTTGAGCCGGGCCTCCGGCGTGGACGCGAAGTCCACCTTCTTCGCGTCGATTCCAGGCGGCGCGATGGCGATGGCCGTGCTCGCAGATCATTACGGCGCCAAGGTCGTGCCGGTCGCGGTCGCGCACAGCCTGCGCGTCTCGCTGGTCGTCATTCTGATTCCGTTTGCGTTGACCTACGGCGGCATACCGCTCGTCGCCGCCGCGTACCGCCCGGCTGTGCCGCTCGATTATTGGATCCTCGTGCCGTGGCTCGCCTTCGGCTGCGTGTTGGGCGAAATTTCGGAGCGGCTCAAGTTTCACAACGGCTATCTGCTCACGCCGATTTTTTTCGGCGCCGCGCTCACGATTAGCGGCGTCCAGCTTTCCGCCGTGCCGCATGGGTTCACCGACTTCGCCCAGCTCATGTTCGGCCTCGTGCTGGGCGCGCGCTACGAGCGCGCCTTCTTCGTTCGCTACAAACTGTTCATCCCCTTCGCGCTGCTGAACTCGCTGTTCATCCTGATCGCTTCCGTAATCGCCGGAACCGTCCTCGCATGGTCCTTCAATTTGCCGCTCGCAACGATGATTCTCGCCACCTCGCCCGGCGGCCTCGCTGAGATGACCATCACGGCGCAGGCGTTGCAAATCGGCGTGCCACTCGTCGTCGCCTTCCACCTGTTCCGCGTCGTGATGGTCAACATGGGCACCCAGCATATCTACACGTTCGCCGCATGGGCCTTCAGCGGCATGTCGGAACGGCCGGCGCGCGAATCAAAGAGACCCGATGCGTAGCGAACAGGAATGATCCGCCTCCTGGTCCATTCCAGCACCTCTCGCCATTTATTTTTTTGTTTTCGTTTGAGCCGCTGTCCGTTGGCTGCGACGTAATATCTTTCTTTCCCGGACCTCTCATCGACGCGGCATGACGCTTTCAATCCGCGTCGCCCTCGGCGCTCGCCTGGGGCAAATTTTCCACCCCGCCCTCACAGTGTAGGAAATTCGCCTGCGCGTGCAGGAAATTCCTCCACGCTTCGCGAACGCTGTTTCTGCAATCGAAACCGCGCGTTCGACGAAGCTCATTCGGCGAGCAAAAGTTTCTGGCATGCAAGTTGCCCTTCATCAGAAGCAGCCGTGAAGTTTTTCAAACCAATAAAAGAAAACGAAACGAGCGCGAGAGCGAACAAGCAAGAAATATTTGGCGCGATGGATCGACGCGCCGGCGAACTCGAATACGCGGAAGAAACCAAATCAGCGCGCGGAATGACGCGACGTCGCATCTCGCTCGCGCCCGCGCCGACTCTGCTCAGCAAGCGCGTAAAAATTCCCAGACAGGCCGGCGTCGTATTTCCAACGCGTAAGAACACGTTTCCGAGAAATAAGATTTTCGCGCGCGTCGCAATCGGCGCGACGCAGATAATTTTTGCGGCCACGGCGCGCGCGCCCGCGACCGATGAAAAGCGAAATCGCGCGCGCGGGCGTAGGAATTCCCTTCACGCCGGAGATGGCCGCGCGCACGCGAAACGATTTGCGTCGGGCTTCAGGCCGTGCGCGCAAAGTCCTCCGCGGCCGTTCGAATGGAGAGAGTATCGATCGTAAAAAAATAACAACGTCGCAACACAGCGACGCAAGGAGGTTTCATGAAGCTCAACAACATCATCGTCCTGTCGCTCCTGGGCGTCCTCGCTCTATTCGTGAGCGCTGAGCGCGCCATGGCGCTAAGCTCGTATCTAACGACGTGGAAGAACAACTACGCTCCGGGCGGCGTGGGCTCGCAGTCGGGCGCAAACGCATCGTGCAACCTCTGCCACTCCTCGGGCGGAGGCACCGATTTCAACGGCTACGGAAAAGACTTTGCCAACCAGAAAAATAACCTCGGCCTGACCGTGTTGAACGCGCTGAAAGCGATCGAAAGCATGAACTCCGACGGCGATCCGACGAGCGCGGCGAATAGTGCGGAGATCACGGGGAGCGCGCAGCCCGGCTGGACGCCCGGCCCGCACAACGCCCTCTACGATATTTTCGCTCTCACCGTTACGCTGACGAATCAAAACCCGCCGGCGATCACCGGCAACGTGCTCGATCCGGCGGCGACGAACCATCCGCCGGTGCTCGGCGCGATCGGCAACAAGACGGTGAACGAAGGACAACTGCTCCAGTTCACGGCGAGCGCCACCGATGCGGACGGCAATGCATTGACATTCGCGGGAGCGAATCTGCCGACCGGCGCAAGTCTCACGGACAATCACAACGGCACGGCCGCGTTCGCCTGGACGCCGGCCTTCAATCAAGCGGGCAATTATCTGAACGTAATGATTACCGTAACCGACAACGGCAGCCCGCCGCAAAACGCCTCGCAGAGTTTCACGATCACCGTCGGCAACGTGAATAGGCCGCCGCTGCTGGCGGCTATTTCCAATCAAGCGGTCAACGAAGGACAGCTCCTCCAGTTCACCGCGACTGCCACCGATCCGGACGGCGACGCGCTCAGTTTCACGGCATCGAACATGCCGACCGGCGCCGGCCTGACGGACAACCACAACGGCACGGCTGCGTTCTCATGGACTCCGGGCTTCAATCAGGCCGGCAATTATCCGAACGTAATGATTACCGTGACCGACAACGGCAGCCCGCCGCAAAACGCCTCGCAGAGCTTCACCATCAGCGTCGGCAACGTCAACCGTCCGCCGGTGCTCGGCGCGATCGGCAATCGCACCACGAGCGAAGGGCTGCTTCTCCAGTTCACGGTCACGGCTACGGATCCGGACGGCGACGCTTTGAGCTTCACGAGTTCAAACATGCCGACCGGCGCCGGCCTGACGGACAACCACAACGGCACGGCCACGTTCAACTGGACACCGGCAGCGGGCCAGAATGGAAACTACCCGAACGTGATGATCACCGTGACCGACAATGGCAGCCCGCCGCAAAATGTGTCGCAGAGCTTCACGATCACCGTCGGCAACGTCAACCGTCCCCCGGTGCTCGGCGCGATCGGCAATCAGACGGTGAACGAAGGGCAGCTGCTATCGATCACGATCACCGCGACCGATCCCGACGGCAACGCGCTCAGCTTCACCGGCGCGAATTTGCCGGCGGGCGCCGGTCTCGTCGACAACAACAACGGTACGGCCGCCCTGTCCTGGACGCCAACCTACAGTCAAGCCGGCAATTATCAGAACGTGACCGTTATCGTGACCGACAACGGGATTCCGCCGCAAAACGCCTCGCAGAGCTTCACGATCACCGTCGGCAACGTCAATCGTCCGCCGGTGCTCGGCGCGATCGGCAATAAAACCGTGAACGAAGGTCAACTGCTGGCGATCACGATTACCGCGACCGATCCCGACGGCGACGCGTTGAGCTTCTCGGGCGCGAATTTGCCGGCAGGCGCCAGCCTCGTCGACAACAACAACGGTACGGCCGCCCTGTCCTGGATGCCAACCTACAGTCAAGCCGGCAATTATCAGAACGTGACCGTCACTGTAACCGACAATGGGATTCCGCCCGATAGCGACTTGGAGGCCTTTACCATCACCGTCGGCAACGTCAACC
>JBGPTS010000099.1:0-13380 GCA_041490745.1 Binatia bacterium
CCTGTTTCAGCCGGATCCGCCTGAGGCGGACCCGCCGTGCGTTGTGGCGGGGGCTGATCCGCCAATCTTTTTGGCGGAGCCTGCTTTGAATTGCGAGGGTGGCGGAACTGGTAGACGCGCTAGTTTGAGGGGCTAGTGCCAGAAATGGCGTAGGGGTTCAAATCCCCTTCCTCGCACCATAAGCCGATTTTGGATTTTTGATCTTGATTGACAGCGATCCGTCCGCTTTTCTCTCGTCAAACTCCCATTCGACGGTTTCTCAAGCGACTAAGGCGCCAACTCATTTTATAAAGAACTTAGCGGCGCTTTGGAAAAATGCGAGCCGTGATAACCCTGACTTGCAAGCCACCACACCCGCTGCTACAACGCCTGCATAACGCGCCTAACCGACCCGCGTATGTATGGCGACCGGGGTAGAATTCCCGGCCGTTCGTTGCCGTGGCGACTGCGAGCCGGAACCGATCATGGAATTCCCCTTCATCGACGTCGTCGTGCCTACTTTCAATCGCGCCGCAATGCTGCCGCGGCTCATCGCATCCCTCTTGGCGCAAAATTATCCCGCCGAACGTTACCGCGTTATCGTCGTGGACGACGGCTCGACGGATGAGACGTGGAGCGTTCTGCAACAGATGGCCACGCGCGACGGCCATGTCATGCCGCTGCGCATCGCTCACGCCGGCGCCTACGCCGCGCGCAATCAGGGCTGGCGCGCGGGCATCGGCGAGATCGTCGCGTTCACCGACGACGACTGTGTGGCCGATCCGGATTGGCTCGCCGCCGTCGCCCGAGGTTTCGCCGCGCGGCCACAGGCGTTGGGCCTGCAAGGCAAAACAGCGACGATCCCGGAGCGGGTCACGCCGCTCACGCATCAGATCGTCGTCGCCCGGCCGACCTCGCGCTACGAAACGTGCAACATCGCGTACCGGAGAGACGCGCTCGTCTCGGTCGGCGGCTTCGACGACGAGGCGCTAAATTCAGGCGACAGCCAGTTGGGCGCCGCGGTGTCGGCGCTTGGCCCGATTTTCTTCCAGCCCGAAATGATCGTCATCCACCCGCCTCGGCCGCGGATTTTTTTCGATCGCGCCGAGTGGCGGCGGCAGGTCGAAGGGCTGCTCCGTCTCTACCTCCGGCAGCCGGAATTCTTTCGCCGCCACTGGGGGCGCTCGTTCCCGCTGGCCGTCGGCTTCCGCTGGGGCGTGGGCTCGACAATCAAACGCGCGGCCATGCTCGTCCCCTGGTTGGCGCGCGATCCGATCATGTATTTCACATTTTTGCGCCGTCTCCTTCGCGAGCGCGCCATTCTCCTCGCCATGCTCCCCGGCTTCTGGCGCGAGGCCAAGACGGGAATAAAAACAACCGCGGCGGCGCCGCCTGCGGGGATCGCCGTCCGCCTGCTCGGCGTCGCGGTCCACCCGCTCACATGGGAGCGGCTGAAAGAGATCATCGCCGACGCGGTCAAAAAAGACCGGGGTTGGATCATCGCGCACCATAACTTGCACAGCATTTATTTTTATCATCACGATCCGGCGGTCCGCTCCTTTTACGACTCGGCCGAATGGATTCACATCGACGGAATGAGCCTCGTCTTTCTCGGCAAGCTGCTCGGCTTGTCTCTCGGCCGGCGCCAGCGGTTGACGCATCTCGATTGGATTCGCCCGTTGCTGGCGGAGGCGGCCCGGCGCGAGTGGCGGATTTTTTATCTGGGCTCGCGCCCCGGCGTAGCCGAACGGGGCGCGGCGATATTGCGCCGGGAATTTCCCGGACTCAGGCTGGAGACGATGCACGGCCATTTCGACACGCGGCCCGATGGCGCGGAAAACCGGCGCGTCGTCGAAGCGATCGAGCGCGCGCACCCGGACCTCTTGTTCGTCGGCATGGGCGTGCCGCGGCAAGAGCGTTGGATTTTGGCGAATCGAGAAAATCTTCGCGCCGGCGCGATCATCAACGCAGGCGCCTTGATGGATTATATCGCGGGGGAGATTTCCGCCGCGCCGCGATGGATTGGCCGCGTCGGTCTGGAGTGGCTGTTCCGGCTGGCGAGCGATCCGCCTCGTTTGTGGCGGCGTTACCTGGTCGAGCCGTGGTTCGTTGTCGGACTTTTTTTCTGCGAGCGTTTCGGCCGGCGCCGCGGCGCGCCGTGAGGGGATGGAGACGCCGTTGCGCATCGGATATTATCTCGAGCACTGGCCCGGCGGAGGAATGGCGCGGCATCTGCTCGAGCTGATCGATCATTTTCGCCCCGCGCATGAAATCGTCGTTTTCGTCAACGGCTCCCCCGACAGCCGAGGTTTCTTCGAAGCGTTGCGCGCGCGCGGCATCACGCCGCGCGAAACGCGCGCCACGCTGCTGCAGCCGACGGGGATCTTGAAGCACGTCGCGGTAAGCGTGCCGGCAATCTTTGCGGCGCGCTCCGTTCTGGTGCGAGAGCGGCTCGACGTGATTCACTTCCACGCCGGCCATCTGGCGCACCTCTACGCGCCGATCGTGGCGAGCCGGCTGGCGCGCATTCCCGCGCGCATCGCGACGGTGCACAATCCCCTCGCGCGGCGCTCGCGCCTGCACCGGTCGATCGAAGGCCGTGTGCTCGGATCCCTCGACCGGATCGTAACGGTCGCCCATGCGCTCAAGGCGGAGCTGATGGAGAAGAAAAACGCCGCGCCGGAAAAAATCGTCGTCGTCTTCAACGGCGTCGACGTCGCCGAATTTTCTTCGAACCCGGCCGACGCGCGGCGCGCTCTCGGCTTGCCGGAGACGGCCGCGGTGGTCGGCATGGTCGCGCGGGTGAGCCGGGACAAGGGGGCCGACGTCCTGATCCGCGCCGCCGCGCGGATTAAAGGGCGCACGCCGGACCTGCGCGTCGTGTTCATCGGCGGCGCGAGAGAGATACGCGACTTCCGCACCCTTGCCGAGACGGAGGGGGTGTCCGACATCGTGCTTTTCGCCGGCTATCGCGCCGACGCGCGCCGGCTCATGCAGGCCATGGATATCGTCGTCCTCCCCACGCAGATCGAAGGTTCGCCTTATGCTATTCTCGAAGCGATGGCCGCCGGTAAGCCGGTCGTCGCATCGCGCATCGGCGGCGTTCCCGAGCTGGTCGTGGACGGCGCCACGGGGCGACTCTTCCCGATGGACGACGTTGCGGCGCTCGCCGCCGCCCTGACCGAGCTGCTCGAAGATCCGAAAAAACGGGCGGCAATGGGCGCGGCCGGCCGCGCGCGCGTCGAGAAATATTTTTCCCAAACGGTGATGTTGGAACGCATGGCGGCGCTCTACAAAAATCCCACGGCATGAAGCTGTTTGACTCCGGCAAACGCCATCATCCGACCGGCGCCGCGCGAGTGTTTCGCGGCGCGGCGCTCCCGTGGATCATCCGGGCGGGTTACTACAGCGGCGCGCTCAGCGCGCTTAAGCGGCGCGGCTTCCGCACGCACCGCGGGCTAATCGTGTTGATGTACCACAGCGTCGGCGAGTCTCCTTTGCTTCACCGCGGCCTGAGCGTTTCCGCGGCAAATTTCGAGCGCCAACTGGAATATTTAACCCGCCGCTTCGAGATCGTCTCGCTGGCGCGCGCCGTCGAGATCATGCGGCGCGGCGCGCCGCTGCCGGAAAGCGCGGTCGCGCTCACCTTCGACGACGGCTTTCGCGACAACTATGAGACTGCGTTTCCCATCTTGAAAAAATATCGCTGCCCCGCGACCGTCTTCGTCGCGACCGAGCCGCTCGTGAAGCGAGTCTCCCTCTGGCCGTACCGCCTGATGTTTTGGATGAAACGGACCGCGGCCCTTAGGCTCGAATTTTCGCCGGGCGAATTGCCCGGCGCCGGGCAAATCGTTTTCGCTCTCCGTACCGCGCGGCGCCGCCGCCGGGCTTTGCGCGCGATCGAGCCCTCGCTCTGGCGCGCCGGCCGGGCCGAGCGCGAGCGGCTGCTCGGCGTCATCGCGGAAAAATTAGGCGTCGATCCCGCGAACGATCCGGCGGACGATCTGCCGATGCTCGCCGGGGACCAGCTGCGCGAACTGGCGGACGCCGGGATCGATATCGGCAGCCACACGGTAAGTCACCCCTCGCTCGCAGCGTTGGCCCGCGAGGAGGCGCTCGGCGAGTTGACGGAGTCGAAAACACTTTTGGAATCGAAAGTCGGCCGCCCGGTCAAATTTTTCGCCTATCCCTTCGGCGGCGCGGAGCATTGCAACGCCGCGACCGAGCGCCTCGTGCGCGAAGCCGGCTACGAGGCGGCGTGCACGACGATTCGCGGCGTGAATCGGAGCGGAACCGATCTATTTCGGATTTTGCGCGTCGGCGTGGAAAACGACCCGGCGGAAATTTTTGCCTTTAAGCTGTCGTGGTATCGCTGAAGGCGCCGCCGGCCAAAACCTATTTGCGTTCGTCCCGGCTCCTCGAGCGGATTGCGGCGGAACTGTCAGCGGATTTGAAGCCGTAGGCTTCCCACTTCTGCAAGATTTTCGTGCGGACATCTTCAGGCCAGAGATTGTCAAAGCTCGCCTTGATCGGGATCGATTCCGCCGGCCAGTCCTTCGGCCACGTGCAATCGAAGATGACGCCGGCGGCGTCGCCCAGCAGGCGCTCCTTGGGCGGCAGGAAAGGCAGCAGGACGGGAAATCCCGGAATGTGATTGACCGGATGAATGCCGTTCACCGGATGGCATTTGGTCGTGATCGCGTGCAGCACCTCGTCGGTGTTGGTCGGATCGACGTCGGCATCGACAACAACGATGTAATAAGTGAAAAGGCCCGGCTTGGTCGCCCACACCGCGTGCGCCACGCGGCGCGCGAAATTGATGAACGGCACCTCGGTCGAGACCACCGCCATGTGGCCGACGGCGTACGGCGGATAGAAAACGCCCTTCACTGGCAGGCCCAATTTTTTCAGCTCCGAATAGACCTCCGCGCCTTTGATGAAGGAGGTGACGATCTGCGATTCGTGGATCGGCATGCCCATGTTGGAGAAGGTGAGAATCGGATCGTTGCGGTGCGTGATCGCGTTGACGCGAAAGATCGGCTTGGGCGAGGACTTGCCGGCCTCGTAGCCCATGTATTCGCCGAACGGCCCTTCGTTCTTGCGCTCGTGCGGCAGCACTTCTCCTTCGAGAATAATTTCCGCGCCGGCCGGAACTTCGAGATCGAGCGTTTCGCACTTGACGAGTTCCATCGGCTCGCCTTGAAGCGCGCCGGCGATGTCGGCCTCGTTCACATAGGGAGGAAGCTGCACGCAGCTCACGATCGGCGCAACCGGCGCGGCGCCGATCGCCACCGCGGCAGGCATCGGCCGATTGCGCGCTTCGTATTTCTGGTACATCTGTCCGATGTGCTGCTGCAATGGAAAAAGACAGCCCATGCTGTTGCGGTCGTGGATCATCAAACGGTACATACCCCAGTTGACCCACGAGCTGTCCGGGTCTTTGGTGATGATCGTGTGCCACGTGCCGATGTAGCGGCCGCCGTCGCCGCCGTGGATCAGCGGCGCGGGAAATTTTCCCAGATCGACGTCCTTGCCTAAAAGAATATTTTCTTTGCACGGGCCGCTCTTTACCGTTACCGGCTTGATCGGTTTCTCCTTGCGCTCGAGATAGTGGCGCATGATTTCCTGCGGCGCGGCGTCGGGCGGAAGCCCGAAAGCGAGCGCGATGCGGGCATAGAGAGAATGGCCGGGCTGGCGGCTCGGCCCGAGCGAAGCGCCGAGGGCGCGGAATCCTTTCGGATGATCTTTGACTTTCTCGAACAAGGCCGCCGGCGCGCCGAGGTCGTAACAATGGCGGATAATCGCTCCCATCTCGAGGTTCCAATCGACTTCTGCGCCGACGCGCTGAAGCTCGCCGCGCGCTTCCAGCACGTCGATGAATTCGCGCAAATCTTTCATCGCCATAACGCAACTTTTTGACAGAAGCGCGCACCCTTGTCAACTTAGGATTCCGCGACAACGCTGCTTTCTGCCCCCCGCCTCTGGACAATTTCCTCGGGGTGGACTACATAGTGGGCTAATTACCGGGAGGTGAACTCATGGCGGAGGGCAGCAGATTAACCGGCGCGCGCGCTTCGGAATCCGGCGCGTATCTCGGTCCGGGCAGTAAAGCCAGCGGCAGGCTTCTGTTCGAGGGGCCGACGACGATCGAAGGCGAAATCGAGGGCGAAATCCTGGTCCACGGCAACGTCACGATCGGCGAGAACGCGATCATTCGCGGCAAGATCAACGCCACCTCGGCGCTCATCCGCGGCAAAGTTACCGCCGACATTCAAGCCGACAAAAAAATCGAGATCCAGCCGCCGGGCATCGTCGTCGGCGATCTCTTGACCCAGACTCTCGTCATAGGCGACGGCGCGATTCTTGAAGGCCACTGCACGATGCGAAAAGAAAAAGAAGGAAAAGTTCTGCCCCTGCTGCGCCAGGAAGGCGCGGGACGAAAATCCGACGAGTCCGCGTCGTAGATCGTCATCGTCATTCTCATTCCTGCCTTCATAGGGGCGGTTCGCGAACCGCCCCTACGCTACTCGACGAACAGCGAAACCACTTTCCTCTCCTTCGCGTTGATAAGCCCGCGCGCCGTGATCCTGAGCGCCGGCAGCGTTACGAACGTAAGAAAACTCAAAGCGTAGATCGGCTTCGCAAACGCCGCGCCGCGTTCGCGCAGCCGGCTGTGCATACGGACGAGCTTTTCTCCCGTCTTGCGCCACGGTTCGAGCGAGAAGATGCCGCCGACGGGAAAGTCGATCTGTTCCAGCACCGCGCCGCGATCGACGACCGCAACGCCCCCTCCGGTCTCGACTAATAAATTGGCGCAAATTGCCATGTCGTTGTCGCTGGCACCGGCGACGAGCAGCGTGTTTTCGTCGAGATTGATCGTCATGCCGACGGCGCCGACGCGCGCGCCAAAGCCCGTGAGAAATCCGAGAGCGATTCCGCCTTCGGGCCGATGGCGCTCGAAGACGGCGATCTTGAGCAAGTCGCGCTCCGGGTCGGCGTGAAGTGCGCCGTCGCGCGGCGCGATTTCCAAAATCGTATCCGCCGTGATGTTCTGGCTGACGAGTTCCATAACGCGGATTTTCGCGCGCGGCGCGGCGCAGGCGATGCGAAACGCCGCCGGCGATATTTTCGTGCCGACGCGCAGGCATCTGATCGTCTCTTCCGGCCAGACGATCGGCCGCGCGTTGACCAGGGACGCGCCGTCCTTGACGAGGACTTTGCCGCCGATCATCGTCGCGCGGACGCGCACGCTCTTCAACTCGCCTTCGAGAAAGGCGATATCGGCATGGCGGCCGGGCGCGATGCCGCCGATCTCCCGCTCCAGGCCGCAGTAAATCGCCGGATTCAACGTTACCGCTTGAATCGCCTGCATGGGAGCGAGCCCGAGTTCGATCGCGCGGCGCGCGACGAAATCCATGTGGCCGTCGGCCGCAACGTCGTCCGGCAACATGCCGTCGGTGACGAGGATGAGACGCTGCGGGTTCAGCCCGCCGGCGACGAACGGCTTCAACCCGCCTTCGAGATCGCGGCGAAAAGAGCCTTCGCGCAGCATCACCCAATAGCCGGAGCGCAGTCGCTGCAACACGTCCGCCTCGTTGATCGGCTCGTGGCAGGATGAAATGCCGGCCGCCGCGATCGCGGAGAGTTTCTGATCGCGCGCGCCCGCGGTGTGGCCGTGAATGATTTTGCCGCGCGCGAGCGCCATTTCGATCCGCTCCAGAAGCTCTTCGTCGCCCTGAAGCAGCCGCAGCCAGGAGACGATCTCGCCCAAGCCGATGACGCGCGGGTCGTCGAGGCCCGCGGCGACTTCGGCTTGCGAAAGCGCCCGCGTGCTGCAGAGCAGCGGGTCCTGCGGCGCGACCATCGAGAGAACGGTGAAGACGCGGAGCGGATGCGCCGCCACTTCGTCAAGAAAGAGCTGGACGCCCTTGAAGCCGAAGACCGTCGCCAGTTCATCGGGCGAGGCGACCAGGCCCGTGGTTCCATGGGGAAGGTAGGCTTGAAGGTATTCATACGGCCGGCAAAAATGGCCGATGTGCGTGTGCGCGTCGATGAATCCGGGAGAAACGAAAAGCCCGCGCGCGTCGAACGTCTCGGTTTTTTCTCCGCGCGCGTGCGCCGCGCTCGCGCCGACATGAACGATCCGCCCGTCGAGAATGGCGATCTCCATGCCTTCGAGAATTTCGCCCGAATAAACGTTGATGAGTTTCCCGCCGGTGACGATGAGATCGGCCTTGATCTCGCCCAACGCGCCGCGGATCAGCCGCGCGATTTGCTTCTTGGATGGCGCCATGAGGATTCTGTAGCATAGAGAAAGTCGCTTTACACGCGGCGATTCGGCCGCACCGCTTGCGCCAATTGACAAGCGCGTGGCCCAGCGCATATGTTTTGACGGAAAGGACGCAGAGCATGGTCATCGACTGTCATTCTCATCTGGTTCCGAAGAGCTGGCATCATCCGAAATCGCCGCCGGCGATTTTTAATATTCCCGGCCTGCTCGAAGAGCAGGACAAGGCGGGAGTGAATCTCACCGTCTTCGGCAATAATTGGATTCGCACGCCCCAAGGCGCGGATTCGCTGGAGGTCGTGAAGCAGTTCAATGAATTCGCCGCCGAGGCGACCGCTAAGTATCCCGGTCGCCTGCTCGGCCTCGCATCGTCGGTGCCGTTCGGAGACGACCGGATACTGAAAGAAACCGAGCGCGCGATCGCGCGCGACGGTCTCAAGGGAATCATGGTGAATTCCAGCGTCGCGGGCGAATACCTCGACTCGCCGCGCGCCGCGCCGTTTTTTGAGCTGGTCGCCGAACTGAATGTCCCGCTCTTCGTCCATCCGCCGCGCGTCACGATCGGCGCGGAGAAGATGGAAATTTTTCGCCTGCCGGAAATGCTGGGAAGGCCGTTCGACACGACGTTGTCGCTGACCCGCTTTATTTTGACCGGCGGATTGGAAAAATATCCGCGGCTCAAAATCGTTGCGGCCCACGTGGGCGGTGCGCTGCCGATGCTGCCGGGCCGGCTCGGCTTCGGCTATGAGCTGCGGCGCGACATGAGCTTCGGCCCTTGGGAGCCGGATGTTTTGACCAAGCCGCCGGCGGATTACATCAAACAGCTCTATCTCGATACGGTGAGCCTGCACACGCCCGCGGTGCTCTGCGCCGTCCAGACCGTCGGCGTCGATCATGTGGTCTTCGGCAGCGATTTTCCGCCGGTGCCGATCGCTCTCAAGCGCTCGGTGAACGTCGTCGAGGAGCTGGCGGTCTCAGCCGATGACAAAAAGAAAATCCTCGGCGGCAATGCGGCGAAGCTTTTGGGTCTAAGCGGGTAGCCTTCGATAAACTCTGGCTGAACGGAGGAGCTTCCGAACGCGCAGCCGAAGTGACGTTCGTGCTGAACTTGTCGAAGCACGAACACGATTCTTTGCAGCAAGAGGAAGGGAGAAGCCATGCCACGAGGCCATCACGATTTAGGCGGGACGACGCGCGACGCAGGTCCGATCGACCGCGCCGAGCATCAGCTCGACGATTGGGAGATCGTCGCCGACGCGGTCAACCAGGCGCTCGGCGCCGTCGGCATCAAGCGCACCGACGAGCTCCGCCGCGCGCGCGAAGAGATGGACTCCGAGCTTTACCGCTCGCTCAGCTACTACGAGCGCTGGATCGCCAGCATGGAAAGCCTTTTGATCGAGAAACAAATCCTCACGCGCGACGAGATCGACCGCAAGATCGCCGAGTTCGAAAAAAAGTGGGGCGAGCCATGAGCGCGTTTAAGCCCGGCGACCGCGTGCGCGTGCGCGCGGAAGACCGGCCCGGCCACATCCGCACGCCGTTTTACATCCGGGGAAAAACCGGCTGGATCGAGCGCGTCCATGGCGATTTTTTGAACCCCGAGTCGCTCGCGTATGGCCAGGACGGCTTGCCGAAGCGCCCGCTGTATCTCGTCGGATTTCGCCAGGCGGAGGTTTGGGAGACATACGATGCGTTGAACGACAAGCTCTTCATCGACATTTACGAGCACTGGCTGGAGCCGGACGGAAAGGCAAGACGATCATGAGCGTAGATCCGAAACATGACACGAGCGACGAGCACGACCTTCCGCATCCGAAAAACGAGCTGAGCTATCACGCGAAGCGCATTTACGCGATTCGCGAGCTGCTGTTGGAAAAACAAATTCTCACACGCGAAGATATTCAAGAGCAGATTGAATATCAGGAACAGCGTTCGCCGGCGAACGGCGCAAGACTCGTCGCGCGCGCGTGGACGGATCCGAAGTTCAAGGCGCGGCTCATCACCGATCCCAAGGCGGCGTGCGCGGAGATGGGCATCGACGCGACCAGTTTGAACGAGTTCGTCGTGCTGGAGAACACGGAGAAAGTCCGTCACATGGTTGTCTGCACGCTGTGCTCGTGCTATCCGCGGCCGATCCTCGGCCGGCCGCCGGACTGGTACAAGAGCCTCAACTATCGCGCCCGCGCGGTGAACGACCCGCGCGGCGTGATGCGCGAATTTGGTTTGGAGCCTGGGGACGATGTGGAGGTGAGGGTGCACGACAGCACGGCCGACATGCGCTATCTCGTGCTGCCGCTGCGCCCGCGCGACACGGAGAAAATGAGCGAGCAAGAGTTGGCCAAGCTCGTGACGCGCGACAGCATGATCGGCGTCGTCGATCCGCTGCCCGCCGAGCGCGCCGCCGGCAAAAATTTGTAGTAGCGCGGAAGATTTTGCGCGGCGTTACGGAGCGGCTTGCTCCGCGACGGCGCTCCAGGTTACAATGGCTTAGTGAATGCGACTCGTAATTCGCTTTTCCCATTCCTGCTGGCTTCGACCGCTTTTCACTTGCTCCTGGTTTTGACTTGGTACGGCCGGCCGGTGCGGCATCCGTTCACGGAAATGATTCCGGTGACGGTGCTGCCGCCGGCGCCTGCTGTGGAAAAAGCGCCGCCGCCTGCGCCTTTGATGCAAAAATCTCCACCGCACGAACCGCCCAAAGCGGTTCAGGCCGCGAAGCCGCCTCCGCCCGAGCCTTTCCAACCTCCACGAGAGACACTCGCGCGCGCGCAGCTTCCACCCGGACAGCCGGCGAAAGAATCGCGCTCCGGCGCCGAAATGCCGGCCAAGAGTCCGCAAGCGCCGGTAGAAAAAATTGAGACGGCGGAACGACCGGCCAATCCAAGACCGACGAAAGCCGCGCGCGAGACGATCGTTGCTTCAGGGCTGCCGACGCTGAAAGATTTGTTGCCTCCGGTTGAAAGGCGGTATTCCGATGCCGGACGCAGCGACAAGCCTATCCGGTTGGACGACCGTGACCAGGACAACCGCGACTTCAGACTCGTCGCTTATCTAAGACGCATGCAACAAGCTCTTGAAGCGGCTTGGAATAATCCGGAAGTCGCGCGGTCCGTCACGAGACCCTACGGGCTTGACGGAAGAACGATCATGAGGATTACGATCGGAGACGATGGTCAAGTTGAGAATTGGCAGGTGCTCCGAACGTCGGGCTATGCCGTCCTCGATCAGGAAGCAAATCGAGTCATCCAGGCCGCATCACCCGGCTTTGGGGTGTATCCGCGGACCGTCGAGAAGAGACCCATCGACGTCACCTTCATATACGAGAATGAAGGATTGACGTACCATCTCAATCCACGCTAGTCGTAACTTCGATGTTCACTGAGCGCTACGCGCTCAGCCCCTTCCCCTTATAGCGCTTCAACAGCTTGATAAACGCCTGAACCAGAGGATTCTTAAGCCGGCTCTTGTGCACGGCGATGTAGTTGCTGCGCTTCAACTTCAAGTCCGGGACTTTGAGAATCTTCAAGCGGCCTGCTTCGACGTCCGAAGTCACGTGACACTTGGTGATAAAGCCGATGCCGAGGCCGCCGGCCGCGGCGCTGCGGATCGCGTCGCGCGAGCCGATGCGCGGGCTGAGCTCCAGGTGCGGCGTGAACGGAATGCCGAGCTTGGCGAATCGCTCTTCGAGCAAATCGCGGACGAGGCTGCCGCCCTTTTCTTCGGTGATGATCGGCTCACGCGCGATGCGCATGAGCGGCACGGAGGCTTTTTTCGCCAGCGGATGATTGGGCGCGGCGATCGCCACGATGTCTTCCTGGTGGCAAAGCTCGGCGACGATGAGCGGGGACTTCGGCGTGCGCCCTAGAATCGCCAAGTCCAGCTCGCCGTCCAACAGGCCTTTTTCCAGGCTCTGGCTCGTGTCGATTCTCAAAGTGAGTTCCACCCAGGAAAATTCCCGCTTAAACTGGTCCGCCACGAACGGAAAGAACGAAGCGGCCGGCACCGGCGACGTGCCGACGACAAGCCGGCCTCTTTTGAGTCCTTTGAGCTCGTCCATCCTCACCTTGAGACCTTCCGCCTTAGCGAGGATGTCCTCGGCGTCCTGCAGCAAGATCTCGCCGGCGGCCGTCAAGTTGATCTTGTGGCCCAACTTTTCGAACAGCCGCACCTCGAGGTCCTGTTCCAGATCTTTGATGACGAGCGAGACCGAAGGTTGGCGCACGCCGAGCCGTTCGGCGGCCTGGGTAAAACTCTTGATCTTCGCGACCGTGATAAAAACTTTTAATTGATGAAGCGTCATGGAAATCAGTAAGCTCCTTTCAGGAAAATAGTTATTGTCGCTCGTCTATAGCATTTGAGAAAGGTGACGTCAATTACCAATCAGCCCCCGGCGGGTGACCAGCGGAGCTGCGGTTTGCGGGCGGCGCGCGCCTCGTCGAGACGTCCGACCGGCGTAGTATAGGGCGCCGCCTTGACGAAGTCGGCGGCTTCTATCGCCTCGCGGCTGATGGCAAGCATGGCCTCGGCGAAAGCGTCCAGCGTCTCGCGGGTTTCGGTCTCGGTAGGCTCGATCATGAGCGCGCCCGAAACCACGAGTGGAAAATAGATGGTCGGAGGATGAAAGCCAAAGTCGAGCAAGCGCTTGGCGATATCCAACGTGCTGACGCCCTGCTTCTGCTGGTAGCGGTCGGTAAAGACGCATTCGTGCATGCAAGGCTCGGTGGAAGGGAGGTGGAACGCGCTTTCCAGTTTTTTCTTGAGGTAATTGGCATTGAGGAGCGCCATGCGGCTGGCGTCTTCCAAACCGTCGGAGCCGAGTGAAATAATATAGGTATAGGCGCGCACGAGAATGCCGAAGTTCCCAAAGAAAGAGCGCACGCGCCCGATCGTCTTGGGCTGATTCGCGTCGAGCGCGAAGTCGCCGCCCTTCTTCACGATGCGCGGCACGGGCAGATAATCGCGGAGAAACGATTTGACGCCGACGGGACCTGCCCCGGGGCCGCCGCCGCCGTGCGGCGTGGAGAACGTCTTGTGCAAGTTGATGTGCAGAACATCGACTCCCATATCGCCCGGCTTGGCGATGCCCATGAGCGCGTTCAGGTTCGCGCCGTCCA
>JBGPTS010000100.1:0-13208 GCA_041490745.1 Binatia bacterium
CCGTTCAAAGAAATGAACCGGGTGATGAAGAAAAAAGAGCTGGCCAACCTGATCGACTTGAGTTACCGGATGGCCGGAAACAAAGCGACGGTCATTTTCGCCGACAGACTCAAAGACACGGGCTTTCACTACGCAACGAAAGCGGGCATCTCCATCGCGATCAAAGACATGGTCATCCCGGCGAGCAAGGAAGTTTTGCTCAAGCAGGCGCATGAAGACGTCCGTGAGATCGAGGAGCAATACAAGAACGGTCTCATCACCGACGGCGAGCGCTACAACAAAGTCGTCGATATCTGGGCCGAGGTGACCGACCGCATCGCGGACGAGATGCTGCGCGATCTCGGCACCGAGACCGTGACCGACGAAAAAGGCGCCAAGGTCACGCTGCCGAGCTTCAATCCGATCTTCATGATGGCGGACTCCGGAGCGCGAGGCAGCGCCCAGCAAATCCGCCAGTTGGCCGGCATGCGCGGCTTGATGGCCAAGCCCTCAGGCGAGATCATCGAAACGCCGATCACGGCGAACTTTCGCGAAGGTCTGACCGTGTTGCAGTACTTCATCTCGACGCACGGCGCGCGCAAAGGATTGGCGGACACCGCGCTCAAAACGGCGAACTCCGGCTATCTCACGCGCCGGCTCGTTGACGTGGCGCAAGATTCGGTCATTTTGGAAGACAATTGCGGAACGCTCGACGGCATCGAGATGACGCCCTTGATGGAGGGCGGAGAAATCATCGAGCCGCTCGGCGACCGCGTGCTCGGCAGGGTCGCGCTGGAAGACGTGAAGGACCCGTTCACGGGCGCCACGATCGTGGCGGCGAATCGTGAAATTACCGAAGACCTCGTCCTGAAGATCGAAGACTCGGGCTTGGAGCGGATCAAGATTCGCTCGGTGCTCACCTGTCAATCGCGGCGGGGCGTCTGCGTCATGTGCTACGGCCGCGATCTTGCGCGCGGTCACATGGTCAATCACGGCGAGGCGATCGGCGTGATCGCCGCCCAGTCGATCGGCGAGCCGGGCACGCAGCTCACCATGCGCACCTTCCACATCGGCGGAACCGCGAGCCGCCGCGCCGAACAGACCACGCTCGAAGCGCGCAACGAGGGCCACCTCAAATTTATCAGCCTCAACACCGTCGCTAACAAAGGCGGCGATCTCGTGGTGATGAACCGAAACGGCGAAGTCGCGATCGTCGATTATCCGGAAGGAGAAAAGGGCCGGGAGAGAGAGCGAGAGCGTTATCCGGTCGTTTACGGCGCGAGGTTCAAGAAGAAAGACGGCGCGAAGGTCAAGGCCGGCGAGTTGCTCGCCGAATGGGATCCCTATACCATCCCGATACTCACCGAAGTGACCGGAACCATCAAATTCGGTGACATCGTCGAAGCGATCACGATGGAAGAGAGAGTCGATGAACGCACCGGCCTCTCGACTAAAGTCATCATCGACTCGAAGGACACGGAAAAGCGGCCGCGCATCTCGATCAAAGACGTCAAGGGTCAAACGGCCCGGCTCTCCCAGACGCTAGAAGCACGCTACCTGCTGCCAGTGGGCGCTCATATCAACGTCCAGGACGGACAGTCGGTTTACGCCGGCGACGCGCTAGCCAAAATCCCGCGCGAGACGACCAAGACCAAAGATATCACCGGCGGATTGCCGCGGGTCGCGGAGCTGTTCGAGGCGCGCAAGCCCAAAGAGTTCGCGGTCATCAGCGAGATCGACGGCATCGTCTCCTTCGGCAAAGACACCAAGGGAAAACGCAAGGTCGTCATTACACCCGAAGTCGGCGAGCCGCGCGAGTATCTCATTCCCAAAGGCAAGCACATCAGCGTTCACGAAGGCGATCGGATCAAGGCGGGCGAGGCGTTGATGGACGGCTCTTCCAATCCGCACGACATCCTGAACATCATGGGAGAAAAGGCCCTGGCCAAATATCTCGTGGACGAGGTGCAGGAGATTTACCGGCTCCAGGGCGTGCGCATCAACGACAAGCACATCGAAGTGATCGTGCGGCAGATGCTCCGCCGCGTGAGAATCAAAGAAGTCGGAGAGACCGAATTCCTGATCGGCGATCAGGTGGAGAAGTGGCGCTTCGAGGAAGAGAACCAGAGACTGATCGCGCAGGGCGCGAAGCCCGCCGTCGCCGAGCCGCTGCTGCTCGGCATCACCAAGGCGTCGCTCTCGACGGAAAGCTTCATCTCCGCCGCGTCGTTCCAGGAGACGACCAAGGTACTGACCGAAGCGGCGATTCAAGGGAAAGTCGATTTTCTCTGCGGGCTGAAAGAAAACGTGATCATGGGCCGATTGATTCCGGCGGGCACCGGGCTCGCGAAATATTCTAAATCGGAGATCGAGATCGATCAACCCGAAAGCGAAGAGATGGAAGTTTCCCGAGCCGCTGAGGCGTGATTGTTTTGACAATGGATCACCCGTCTGTTATTAATATCGTTTTTGCCGGGAATGGTTTGAACTAAAGGAAAGCGCGCGAACTTATGCCGACGATCGGTCAACTGGTGCGAGATGGAAGAAAAAAGCAGCGGCGGAAAAATACCGCGCCGGCGCTGCAAGGGTGCCCGCAGAAAAGAGGCGTATGCATCCGCGTTTACACCACGACGCCGAAAAAACCCAATTCGGCTTTGCGCAAGGTGGCGCGAGTTCGTCTCACCAACGGCATCGAAGTGACCTCGTATATTCCCGGAGTCGGGCACAACTTGCAGGAACACTCGGTGGTTTTGATTCGCGGCGGTCGGGTCAAAGATCTTCCCGGCGTGCGCTACCATATTATTCGCGGCACGCTCGATTCGATCGGCGTGCAGGAGCGCCGCCAAAGCCGCTCGAAATACGGCGCCAAAAAACCCAAATAGGGGAAACGGAAGTAGGAATTATGCCGCGCAAAGGCGAAGTCAAGAAAAGAGAAGGCCTGCCCGATCCCAAGTATGGGGACAAGCAGGTCGCTAAGTTCATCAACACGTTGATGACCGGTGGGAAGAAGAGCGTCGCGGAGGGAATCTTTTATCGCTCGCTCGATCTAGTCGGCAGCCGCGCCAAGGAAGACTCCTTGGCGGTCTTCAAGCGGGCGTTGGAAAACACCAAGCCCGCGGTAGAGGTTCGCTCACGGCGAGTCGGCGGCGCGACGTACCAGGTCCCGGTGGAGGTTCGGCCTCAGAGACGTTTGTCGCTCAGCATGCGCTGGCTTGTCCAGTCGGCGTCGGGGCGGGAAGGCAAGTCCATGGAAGAGAAGCTCGCGGCGGAGCTGCTCGACGCGGCGAACAGTCGCGGCGGTGCGATAAAGAAAAAGGAAGATACCCATCGGATGGCGGAGGCCAATCGCGCCTTCGCGCATTACCGCTGGTAATTTCGATTAGGAGTATTCCAAGACAGGGAGGCGGACCGACCGCCTCCTTTTTTTCCGGAAAAAACGGACAATGGCAAGAACGGTTTCACTCGACAAGACCCGCAACATCGGTATCATGGCGCACATCGATGCGGGCAAAACCACGACGACCGAGCGGATCCTCTATTACACCGGGATCAACTACAAGATCGGCGAGGTGCACGAAGGCACGGCCACCATGGACTGGATGGTCCAGGAGCAAGAGCGCGGCATCACGATCACTTCGGCGGCGACGACCTGTTTCTGGCGCGACCATCGCGTCAACATCATCGACACGCCGGGTCACGTCGATTTTACCATCGAGGTGGAGCGCTCGCTCCGCGTTCTCGACGGCGCGGTGGCGGTTTTCTGCTCGGTCGGCGGCGTCGAGCCGCAGACCGAGACCGTCTGGCGTCAGGCGGATAAGTATCGGGTGCCGCGGATCGCGTTCATCAATAAGATGGACCGCGTCGGCGCGGATTTTTTCGGCACCCTTAAGATGATTCAAGACCGTCTCGGCGCGCGCGCGGTCGCGATCCAGTTGCCGATCGGCGCCGAGGACCGTTTCAAGGGAGTCGTCGATCTGGTGCAAATGAAAGCGATCCTGTGGGACGAGGAGAGCCTCGGCGCGAAATTCCACATCGAGGCGATTCCCGAAGACCTGGCAGTTCAAGCGCGAGAGTACCGGGAAAAGCTCGTCGAAGCGGCGGCGGACTCCGATGAGTCGGTGATGGAAAAGTATTTGGAAGGGAAACCGGTCGGCGAGAGCGAGCTCCGCCAGGCGATTCGCAAAGGCGGGCTTGCCATGAAGATGGTGCCGGTTATCTGCGGCGCCGCTTTCAAGAACAAAGGCGTACAGCCGCTGCTCGACGCCGTCGTCGATTATCTCCCTTCCCCGGCCGATATCCCGCCCGTCACAGGAAAAAATCCCGATACCCAAATGGACGAACAGCGGCCGGCGAGCGACGACGCACCGTTTGCCGCGCTGGCTTTCAAGATCATGACCGATCCTTACGTCGGCACGTTGACGTTTTTCCGTGTCTATTCCGGCGCGCTGTTTTCCGGTTCGAGCGTATATAATCCGGCCAAGAGCAGGAGAGAGCGGGTCGGGCGGCTGCTAAAAATGCACGCGAGGAAGAGCGAGGAAATCAAGGAAGTCTATGCGGGCGACATCGCCGCCGCCGTCGGACTGAAAAACGCGGCCACCGGAGATACTTTATGCGACGAGGATAATCCGATCATACTGGAAAAGATTGATTTTCCCGAGCCCGTCATCTCCATCGCCATCGAGCCGAAGAGCAAGGTCGACCAGGAGAAGCTCGGCCTGTCGCTGCAAAAGCTCGCGGCCGAAGATCCGTCTTTCAGAATCCGCACGGACGAGGAGACCGGCCAGACGATTATCTCAGGCATGGGCGAGCTGCATCTCGAAATCATTGTGGATCGCTTGCTGCGGGAGTTCAACGTCGGCGCCAACGTCGGCAAGCCGCAGGTCGCTTACAAAGAGACGGTCCGCCGGGCGGTCGAGCAGGAAGGCAAATTTATCCGCCAGACCGGCGGCCGCGGCCAGTACGGCCACGTCTATATTAAGTTGGAACCGCAGCCGCCGGCGGCCGGATTCGAATTCGTCGATGCGGTCAAGGGCGGGAGGATTCCGCGGGAGTACATTCCCGCCGTGGAAAAAGGCATCCGGGAGGCGCTCGACAACGGCCCCCTGGCGGGCTATCCGGTCGTCGATGTCAAAGCGACGCTTTTCGACGGCAGTTACCACGACGTCGATTCTTCGGAGATCGCGTTCAAGATCGCCGGATCGATGGCGTTCAAAGAAGCGGCGCGTAAGGCCTCGCCCGTGCTCCTCGAACCGATCATGTCGGTCGAGGTGGTGACGCCCGAGGAATTCATGGGAGAGGTCATCGGCAACATCAGTTCGCGCCGCGGCAAAATCCTCGGCATGGAGTCGCGAGCGGCGGTCCAGGTCATCCAGGCGCAGGTTCCTCTGGCGCAGATGTTCGGCTACGCCACGGACGTGCGCTCGATGACTCAAGGCCGGGCGACCTATACGATGCAATTTTCCCACTACGACGCGGTTCCGGCGACGATCTCGGAGGAGATCAGCGCCAAGGCCGGCAACCCGATGGAATTAAGGTAAGCCATGAACGAAAAGATTCGCATACGCTTGAAGGCTTACGATCACCGCGTCCTCGATCAGTCGGTGGGCGAAATCGTCGAGACCGTCAGACGCACGGGCGGACGCGTCGCCGGGCCGATCCCTTTGCCGACGCGGATCGAGCGCTTCACCGTCAATCGCTCGCCCCACGTGGATAAAAAGTCCCGCGAGCAGTTCGAGATCCGCACGCACAAGCGACTGCTCGATATTCTCGAGCCGACGCAGCAGACGATCGACGCGCTGGGAAAATTAGACTTGGCGGCGGGCGTGGACGTGGAAATTAAATTGCAATGACCGGACTCATCGGCAAGAAATTGGGCATGACGCAGGTGTTCGGCGCGGACGGCACGGTCGTTCCCGTTACCGTCATCGAGACCGGACCGTGCGTCGTGGTGCAGAAAAAAGAGGCCGCCAAAGACGGCTACAACGCGCTGCAGTTGGGTTTCGGCAGCCGCAAAGCGCAGCGCGTGAATAAACCGGACCAGGGCCATTTCGCCAAGGCGGGCAAGGGCGCGTTCGAAGTGCTGAGAGAATTTCGCACGGACAAAGTCGCCGAGTACGAGCTCGGCCAGGAAATCAAGGCTGCCGATCTGTTCAAGTCGGGGGATAAGGTGGACGTTGCCGGAATCAGCAAGGGCCGCGGTTTTACCGGCGTCATCAAGCGCTGGAGCTTCGCCGGATTCCCCGGTTCGCACGGAACGCACGAGTATTTTCGTCATGGAGGCTCGATCGGCAATCGCTCTTATCCGGGACGCGTTTTCAAGGGCAAGCGGATGGCGGGTCACTGGGGGGACGAGCAGATAACGGTGCAGAGCCTCGAAGTCGTAGAAGTTCGGGCCGAGAACAATCTTGTGCTCGTCAAAGGCTCCGTGCCCGGCGCCCAGCGCGGCGTGGTGGTGATTCGCCGGGCGGTGAAAGGCCGGAAGTAAAAAATGGCGGCGGAAGTTATTCATCCCGAATTCAAGGAAGAGATTTTCGGCGTCAAGTTGCGCCCGCACCTGTTGCACCAGGCAGTCATGATGCAGCAGAACAACCGGCGCGCCGGCACGGCGGCGACCAAGAGCAAGGGATTCGTGCGCGGCGGCGGCAAGAAGCCGTGGAAACAAAAAGGCACCGGCAGGGCGCGCGCCGGCAGCATCCGCTCTCCCATCTGGGTCGGTGGCGGCACGATCTTTGGACCGACGCCGAGAGACTATTCGTACCGCATGCCGAAAACGGCGCGGCGCGAGGCGCTGCTCTCGGCGCTGAGTCTCAAGCGCAAGGAAGGCAAGATCGTCGTGCTCGCCGCGCTCGAACTCGCGGAGATTAAGACCAAGCTCATGCGCCGGATGCTCGACGAGCTCGAAGTCAAAAGCGCTCTCATCGTTCTCCCCGAGGCGGACGAAAAAGTCGCGCTCTCGGTGCGGAATCTGCCGAAGGTGAAGTCGCTGAGAGTCGAAGGCCTCAACGTCTATGACCTGCTGCGCTATGAGCACTTGATTATCACCGAGAAGGCGCTGCGTTTGATCGAAGAGAGGCTCGCGGCATGAGAGAGGCTCAAGAAATTATTCAGGCGCCGCTCGTGACCGAGAAGGGCAGCTTGCTCGGCGAGAAAACGAATCAGGTGTTGTTTCGCGTCCGGCCCGACGCCAACAAGATCGAGGTCAAAAAGGCGGTCGAGACGCTGTTCAAAGTGAAAGTGCTCAAAGTCCGCATGATCCGTTACTTGGGCAAAATCCGCCGCGTCGGCCGCAGCGAGGGCCGGCTGCCGCAATGGAAAAAGGCTTACGTGACGTTGAAAGAAGGGGACAAGATCGACTTTTTCGGCGGCGCATAAGAAATTGAAAAACGATGGCGATTAAAACTTACAATCCGACTTCGCCCGGGATGCGCTTCCGCACCGGTCTCGGCTTCGAGGAGATCACCAAGGACAAGCCGGAAAAAAGCCTGGTGCGTCCGATGAAGCGCAGCGGGGGGCGGAACAATACCGGCCGCATCACCAGCTTGCACCGCGGCGGCGGGCATAAGCGTGTCTATCGGCAGATCGACTTCAGGCGCGACAAGAAGGGCGTGCCGGCGAAAGTCCAGGCGGTCGAATACGATCCCAACCGCTCGGCGCGTCTCGCGCTGCTTTGTTATGCCGACGGCGAGCGGCGCTATATTCTCGCGCCCGACCAGCTCAAAGTCGGCGACACCGTGCTCTCGGGCGAGGAAGGCGTCGATATCAAGCCGGGAAATTCCCTGCCGATGAAATTCATTCCCGTCGGCACGGTGATTCACAACATCGAATTGAAGCTCGGCAAAGGCGGCCAGATGGCTCGCAGCGCCGGCGCGGGCGCGCAACTGATGGCCAAGGAAGGCGGCTACGCGCTGGTGAAGCTCCCTTCCGGCGAGCTCCGCAACGTGCTGGCGGCATGTCGCGCGACCGTCGGACAGGTCGGAAACCTCGAGCAGGAAAATATTTCGATTGGAAAAGCGGGCAGAACGCGCTGGTCCGGCCGGCGGCCGTGGAGTCGCGGCATCGCCAAAAATCCGGTCGATCATCCGCACGGTGGCGGCGAGGGCCGCTCGAAGGGGAATCATCCGATGACGCCGTGGGGCAAGCCGACCAAGGGATACAAAACGAGGAAGAACCATCAGTCGGATAAATATATCGTCAAACGCAGCGAGGTTTAATCACGATGGCGCGTTCGGTTAAAAAGGGTCCGTTTATCGACGACCACTTGAGACGCAAGGTCGAGGCGATGAGCGAGAGCAGGGAAAAGCGGGTGATCAAAACCTGGTCGCGCCGCTCGACGGTCATTCCGGAAATGGTCGGCCAGACGATCGCGGTGCACAACGGGAGAAAATTCATTCCCGTTTTCGTTACGGAAAACATGGTAGGCCACAAGTTGGGGGAGTTCGCGCCGACGCGGACGTTTTACATTCACTCCGGCGACCGCAAGGGAGAAGCCAAAGAAGGAGTCGCGGGCGCACCGCGGGCGGCTCCAGGCGCTCCGGCGGCTCCGGGAGCCGCGCCGAAACCGGCTGCGCCGGCTCCGAAGGCGGGAGCATAGCGAGAACATGGAAACGCGCGCTGTCACCCGATTTGTCCGGCTTTCGCCGCGCAAGGTCCGCCTGGTTGTTGATCAGATTCGCGGCAAGGGCGTGGAGGAGGCGCTGAACACGCTCAAGTTCGTGCCGAAGCGGGCGGCCGAGCTCGTCTCCAAGACTCTCCGGTCGGCGGTCGCGAACGCTGAGAACACGCAGAGCGTCGATGTCGATCGTCTTTACGTCAAGCGGGTGGAAGTCGGCGCGGCGGGCATGTGGAAGCGTTTCATGCCGCGCGCCATGGGACGGGCGACGAATATCCGCAAGCGGCTCTCCCATATCACGGTGGTGGTCGATGAGAGAGGAGATAAATCCTGATGGGGCAAAAGACGCATCCGAGATTATTTCGCATCGGGGTTATCGACTCCTGGGATTCCAAGTGGTTCGCGCGGCACGATTACGCGAAGCTCTTGCACGAGGATTTCAAGATCAAGAAATTTCTCAAGAGTCGGCTCTACCACGCCGGGATTTCGCGCATCGAGATCGAGAGCGCGGCGGCCAAGGCCAAGATCAACATTCACACGGCGCGGCCGGGCATCGTCATCGGCAAGAAAGGCGCCGAGATCGAGAAACTGAAAAAAGAGCTTTCGACCCTGACGCAGCGGGAAGTTTATCTCAACATCATCGAAGTGCGCCGACCCGATCTCGACGCGCAGCTCGTGGGTGAAAACGTGGCGCTCCAGCTCGAGCGCCGCGTGGCGTTTCGCCGGGCGATGAAAGAGAGCGTCTCGCGCGCCATGAGAATGGGCGCGCAGGGCATCAAGATTCAGTGCGCGGGAAGATTGGGCGGCACCGAGATCGCGCGCACCGAGTGGTATCGCGAGGGGCGCGTGCCGCTGCACACGCTCCGCGCCGACATCAGCTACGGCTTCGCCGAATCGAAGACGACTTACGGCGTTATCGGCGTCAAGGTCTGGATCTTCCGCGGCGAAGTGTTGACCGAAGAGGAGCAGCAACAGAAGACGGCGATGGGAGCGTAAACAGGCAACAGGCATTAGGCAACAGGAATTTGAGAGATGCTCGAACCGAAAAAAGTAAAATATAGAAAGCAGCAGAAGGGCCGGAGAGCCGGCATGGCGATGCGCGGATCGACGCTCGCCTTCGGCGACTACGGCCTGAAGGTCCTAGAGAGAGGCTGGCTCGGCTCGCGCGAGATCGAAGCCGCGCGAATCGCGCTCACCCGCTATCTCAAACGCGGCGGCAAAGTGTGGATACGAATCTTTCCCGACAAGCCGATCACCAAGAAACCGGCCGAGACGCGCATGGGCAAAGGCAAGGGCGCGCCGGAGGGTTGGGTCGCGGTCGTCAAGCCGGGACGGATTCTCTACGAGATGGAAGGCGTCGAGCCGACTCTGGCGCGCGAGGCGTTTCGTTTGGCCGCCCATAAACTCTCGCTTCCCACCATGTTCGTCGAAAGAAGAGGAGTGGTTCATGGAGGCTAAGCAACTGCGTGAGCTGGGCGACGAAGAGCTGGCGCAGAAGCGCACCGAGCTCAAAGAGGAAATTTTTCACTTGAAACTCCGGCGCGCGACCGGCCGGTTGGAAAACCCGATGAAGCTCAGGCACGATAAGCGCGATTTGGCGCGGCTGGAGACGGTGATCGGCGAGAAAAAGCGCGCGGGCGGGAAAAAGTAAGATGGAACCGAGACGGATGCACAAGGAGCGCCGGGGCGTGGTGCTCAGCAATCGGATGCAAAAAACGGTCGTTGTCTCCGTGGAGCGGACCGTGCGCCATCCGAAGTATTTTAAATATCTCAAGCGTCGCACCAAAGTGAAGGCGCACGACGAGAAGGGCGAGTGCCGGGTCGGAGATCGGGTGCTGATCGTGGAGACGCGGCCGCTCAGCCGCGAGAAGTGCTGGCGCGTGAGCCGGGTGCTCGAACGCACGGCGGCGGACATGTCCACTGCGCCGGACGCGCCGCCGGCAGCGTGAGTTTTTTTCGTGACAGGATCACTTTATGATTCAGATGAGAACGGTTTTGGATGTGGCGGATAACTCGGGGGCGCGCAAGGTCCAGTGCATCAAGGTGCTCGGCGGCAGCAAGCGCAAGTACGCCTCGATCGGCGACATCATCGTCGTGTCGGTTAAAGAGGCGATACCCAACGCCAAGATCAAAAAGGGCGAGGTGACCAGGGCCGTCGTAGTCCGGACGGCGAAAGAGTTGGGCCGCGCGGACGGCTCCTACATTCGATTCGACACCAACTCCGCCGTGTTGATCGATAACCAGAAGGAGCCGATCGGGACGCGTATCTTCGGCCCCGTGGCGCGCGAGCTCAGGGCGAAGAAGTTCATGAAGATTATCTCTCTCGCGCCCGAGGTGCTTTAAGTAGGCGCGAGGCAAGAGGCGACAGAGAAGATGCATATTCGGAAAAACGACAGCGTGATGGTGATCGCCGGGAAAGAACGGCGGAAAACCGGCAAAGTGCTCCGGGTGATGCCCAAGGAGGACTCGGCCGTCATCGAGCGCGTCAATATGGTCAAGCGCCACACGCGCGGGCGCGGCCCGCAGCAGCCCGGCGGCATCGTGGAAAAAGAGGCGCCGATCCCATTGTCGAATTTGATGCTGATGTGCGACAAGTGCAACGCGCCGGTCCGAGTCGGCAGAAAGACGATGACCGACGACGAGAAGGTGCGCGTCTGCCGGCGCTGCGGCGACCCAATCGACTAAGTTTATGGCTGCCCGACTGAAAAATAAGTATCAGGAAGAAGTGGTCCCGGCGATGATGAAGGAGTTCGGCTACAAGAACTCGCTTCAGGTGCCGCGGCTGGAGCGCATCACGCTCAACATGTGCTTGAGCGAGGCGACGCAAAACGCCAAGGTCCTTGACGCGGCGGCGGCCGAGCTGGCCGCGATCACCGGCCAGAGGCCGGTCATCACCAAGGCGAAGAAGGCGATCGCCAATTTCAAGTTGCGCGAGGGAGTGCCGATCGGCTGCATGGTGACGCTCCGGCGCGAGCGCATGTATGAATTTCTCGATCGGTTGATCCACGCCGCGCTGCCGCGCGTGCGCGACTTCAAGGGAATTCCGGCGCGCTCTTTCGACGGCCGCGGCAATTATTCCCTCGGGCTCCGCGATCAGATTATTTTTCCGGAGATCGTCGCGGACAAGGTCGATAAATCGCGCGGGCTTACGATTTCGATCGTGACCACGGCGAAAAGCGACGCGGAAGGGAAAGCGTTGCTGAAAAATTTAGGAATGCCGTTTGCCGCGTAGGCTTTGGAGGAAAAGCAGTGGCTAAGACATGTCTTCGAATCAAGGCGGAACAGCCGAATAAATTCAAAGTGAGACAGTACAATCGTTGTCCGCTCTGCGGGCGCGCGCGCGCTTTTTATCGCCGCTTTCGAATGTGCCGCATCTGTCTCCGGGACAACGCCCGGAAGGGGCAGATCCCGGGACTCATCAAGGCGAGCTGGTAACGGTTTTCGGGAGAGAGAAAAGAACATGGGAATGACCGATCCGATCGCAGACCTGCTGACTCGCATTCGCAACGCGCTCCGCGCCGGGCACGACAGCGTCGAGGTGCCTTGCTCGCGCCTTAAAGAATCGCTCGTCAAAGTGTTGATCGCGGAAGGTTACTTGCAGGAAGTCAAAAGAGTGAAGGTCAAGGAAGGCGGCGGCGAGCTGCTCAAAATTGTGCTGCGATTCGACAAAGAACGCCGGCCGGTTATTTCCAAAATAAGGCGCGTGAGCCGGCCGGGCCGCAGAGTCTATGTGGGCACGGACGAGATCACGCCGATTCGGAAGGGTCTTGGAATCAACGTCCTTTCGACGCCGAAAGGCATCCTGGTCGATCGCGAAGCCAAAAAGGCCAAGGTCGGCGGCGAGTTGATCTGCTCGGTTTGGTAGAACGGTTGAGGTAAAACGTGTCGCGTATTGGAAGACTGCCAATATCGGTTCCCGACGGGGTCAAAGTGACTCTCGAAGAACAAGCCGTTCGGGTGGAAGGCCCCAAGGGGAAACTCAGCGCTGCCATTCCAGCGGGAATTCAGGTCCAGTTGGACGGCAAGATCATTCGCGTGACGCGCGCGACCGAGGAGAGAAAGGCCAAGGCGCTGCACGGCCTCGCGCGCAAGCTCGTCGCCAACATGGTCGAGGGCGTGAGTAAAGGTTTCACCAGGGTGTTGGATATCAACGGCGTCGGTTATCGAGCCGAAGTCAAAGGCACGGATCTTCACATTGCTTTGGGCTATTCGCATCCGGTGGTTTTTCCTTTGCCGGCTGGCGTGACGGCGACGGTGGAGCGCCAGATCATCATCACGCTCGTGAGCGCAGACCGGCAACTGCTCGGAGAAACCGCGGCCGTGATCCGCGGTTTCAGACCGCCCGAGCCGTACAAAGGCAAGGGCGTGAAATACCGCGAAGAGGTCATCAAACGAAAGGCCGGCAAAGCGGTTGGCGCGGCCGGATCGACATAACGAGCGAGAATCGGAATGTTAAACAATCATCGACAGATCGCGCGCGGGAGAAGGCAGGCGCGAGTGCGGAAAAAGGTTCGCGGCAGCGACCAGCGCCCGCGCATTTGCGTCTATCGCAGCGACAAGCACACTTACGCTCAGGTCATTTCGGACGAGAAGGGCGTGACGCTGGCTTCGTTTTCGACGC